>DAHUXA010000400.1 GCA_027307405.1 Hyphomicrobiales bacterium
GGCACGAAGGCCCAATAGGGCAGGACAAGGCAGTAATGGGTATGGAGATCATGGGAGGCTTAAGCGCGTTCGGCGGCAGCCTTATTGGCTATGTCGTGCCGTTTCTTTTTGTTCTAACGATTGTCGTTTTCTTTCACGAACTTGGTCATTTCTTGATGGCGCGTTGGTGCGGTATCAAGGTGATGGTGTTTTCGATTGGTTTCGGTCCCGAGATAGCAGGATTCAACGACCGCTACGGCACGCGCTGGAAGATTTCTGCAGTCCCGCTTGGTGGCTACGTCAAATTCTTTGGCGACGAAAATGCTGCGAGCGTCCCTGACCAGGCCGCAGCCGCAGGTATGACCGAAGCTGAAAAGAGGGACAGCTTCATATTCCAACCGGTCAGATCGCGCGCAGCTGTCGTGGCGGCCGGACCAATCGCGAATTTCGTGCTGGCGATCGCCATTTTCGCCGCCATTTTCATGACGGTCGGCAAGCAGACCACGAGTGCGCGCGTCGACAGCGTGCAATCCGGAAGTGCCGCGCAAGCGGCCGGCTTCCAGCCCGGTGATCTGGTGCTGGCGATCAATGGCGAGAAGATCGAAAGCTTCTCGGACATGCAGCGTATCGTCAGCATCAGCGCTGGCGAGCCGCTAACAGTTGAGGTCGAGCGCGGCAACGCGCTGGTCGCCCTCAAGGC
>DAHUXA010000401.1:0-253 GCA_027307405.1 Hyphomicrobiales bacterium
CGGCATCAGGACCGCGCCTTTTTCTTCAAGCTCGGCATCGACGAGCGCTTCGCGAAAGCCTCGCCGGGCGTGCAGTTGACGCTCGATCTGACCCGGCACCTATGCGCCGATCCCGCCATCGCCAGCGCCGACTCCACGGCCAGCGCCGATCATCCGATGATCAACCCGATCTGGCGCGGCCGGTTCGCCATCGGCGATTTGCTGATTCCGCTGCGAAAGAACGATCCGCTGGTGCCGCTGATTCATGCCGCGA
>DAHUXA010000401.1:263-678 GCA_027307405.1 Hyphomicrobiales bacterium
GCGATGATGCTGCGCCACGGGCTCCGCGAGTTCGCGCGCCGCGCGGTGCATTCGATCCGAGGTCATCACTGACATTCCAGCCGTCATGGCCGGGCTTGACCCGGCCATCCGCGTCTTTCTTGCCGTTGTGCCGCAAAGACGTGGATGCCCGGCACAAGGCCGGGCATCACGATTTGCGACAGGTGTCGCGGAACGACGGCGGTATTCTTTCCAGCTACTCCGCCGCCTGCGCGTTTACTTCCGCCGAAACCTGGCGGATGGCGCGGGCGAGCTGTTCGGCGGGCTGTGCGCCGGAGACGGCGTATTTCTGCGCGAACACGAATGTCGGCACGCCGGAGATGCCCTTGTCGGAGGCGTCCCTGGCCTGCGCCGAGATCAGCGCCACGTCTTCGTCGGTCGCCAGGCGGCGGCGAAC
>DAHUXA010000402.1 GCA_027307405.1 Hyphomicrobiales bacterium
GTTGAAGATGATGATTTCGTCGATGCGGTTCAGGAACTCGGGGTTGAAGGTGCGCTTCACCTCGTTTTTCACGAGTTCTTCGACCTTGTCGGCAATATCGTTTTCCTTCGTCGAAGCGAAGCCCAGGCCCTCGCGCTTCTGCAGGTGCCGGGCGCCGATATTGGACGTCATGATGATAATCGTGTTCTTGAAGTCGACCGTGTTGCCGAGTCCGTCGGTCAACTGGCCGTCTTCAAAAACCTGCAGGAGGATGTTGAAGACATCCGGATGCGCCTTCTCGATCTCGTCGAGCAGGACGACCGAGTACGGAGCTCGCTTCACTCGTTCAGTAAGCTGGCCACCCTCTTCGTAGCCGACGTATCCCGGAGGCGAACCGATCAGCTTCGACACCGAGTGCTTTTCCATGAACTCGGACATATCGAAGCGGACCAAAGCCTTCTCGGTGCCGAACATGAACTGCGCCAGGGTGCGCGCGACTTCGGTCTTGCCGACGCCTGTCGGTCCGAGGAACAGGAACGAGCCGATGGGCCGGTTCGGGTTCTTCAGGCCGGCGCGCGAACGGCGAATGGCGCGAGCCAGCGCACTGATCGACTTGTCCTGCGAGATAATCCGCTTGTGAAGTTCTTCTTCAATGCGGAGCAGCTTCTGCGTTTCCTCTTCTTTAATC
>DAHUXA010000403.1 GCA_027307405.1 Hyphomicrobiales bacterium
GCCGGGGTAACAACGGCGCGATAGCGCAATGTGTCAATTACACGCGACCGAGGCGATGGTGAATTTTCCCAACGGACGGCCATGACACGGCATCCCACGCCCGCAACTGCGACCTTCATCGGTGCTGCCGGCAACAATCTCGTCGCCGACGGGTTTGGTGACAGCGGACCTCCCGTGCTTTTGCTGCATGGTGGTGGTCAGACCCGCCACGCCTGGCGCAAAACCGCGGAACAGATCGCACGCAAAGGTTATACAGCTTATGCGCTCGATCAACGGGGCCACGGAGATTCCGACTGGGTCGCGAACGGCGCCTACGAGTTCTCGGACTATGCCGCGGACGCAAAGATCGTTGCGGCCGAACTTACCCGCCGCTCGGGCGCAAAGCCGACAGTAATTGGTGCGTCTCTCGGCGGCATTGCTTCGCTTCTCGCTGAAGGCGAATCCGAACACGTCAAGGGCACAAATGTCTTCTCCGCGCTCGTACTTGTCGACATCACCCCGCGCGTAGAGCAAGCCGGCGTTGAAAAGGTTCTCGGCTTCATGCGCGCGTATGCTGAGGAAGGGTTCGCGTCGATCGCCGAAGCCGCACAAGCGGTCGCTGAATATCTTCCGCAGCGGCCGTGGCCGAAGAGCAATGACGGACTGAAAAAGAATCTCCGCCT
>DAHUXA010000404.1 GCA_027307405.1 Hyphomicrobiales bacterium
GTGAAGGGGATACAAATTCTTGGACCGCTGCCGGCAGACATTCAACATATCACCGTGTTTTCCGGTGGCACCCATAGTGGGTCGAAGGAGGCGGACGCTGCCATGGCGCTCGCCAAATTCCTTACAGGGCCATCCGCTGCGCCAGTGATCAAGAAGCACGGATTGGAACCCGGCTGACGTGCCGGTGCGGCCCTTCGATGCGCAATGTCCGCTATTGGCCCAAAGCGGACATGACGGTTTGCCCCGCACACGTCCGCTTACGTGCGGTTGGGATGCGCCCACCGGATGGGCTTCGCTTTTTCTGTTGACTGCAAACCTGCAACTAACCCTCGACACGATCCTGACGGCTCCACGGGCACCAGTTTCAGTTGACTGCAATCTTGTGGAGCTTGCACTCGTAATATCAACCACGCGCAGACATCATGGTCACAGGTAATGGAGGGCAGCCAGCGAAACGATACGCATAATACCCTCCCGGCCACCACGCTTATTAAGCGCCGACAAGACTGCGTTTGTTAACGCAAATGTACTGTGTCAGTGACATCTAGCACACACTGGAAGGGGCTGGATTTGATCTGGCGCAAGGTTTGCCGAGGACTGGCAATGTCCGCTTTGGGTCAAAAGCAGACATGTGCGATGCAAAGGGAATGTCCGCTTTGCCT
>DAHUXA010000405.1 GCA_027307405.1 Hyphomicrobiales bacterium
GCAAGGTGTAGGTCCACATGAACACCGGCTTTGTGGAATCAAGAGCGAGATCCTTGAGCTTTTGCAGATCGTTTTCGAGAAAGGCCGAGCGACGAGCGGTCACTGCCACGATGACACCATCGATCAGTGGCGACTCTGCAACCAGGCGCGCGAATTGGGCATAGCCAAGTTTGTGCACACCCTGCGCCGTCGAGTCGACCGGATTTTGAGATGTACCGTAGGAGGGCAGATGGATGTCGATTGCCGAGCGTGTTTTTTCGTCGAGCATGGGCACATCGAGCCCTGCGGCGCCGCAGGCGTCGGCCATCCACACGCCCGCGCCGCCAGACGACGTACAAATGCCGACGCGGTTTCCGGCCGGCATACGGTTGCTACACGCGAGGAAGCCAGCCGCCAGGTCGATCATCTCGTCGAAGTCACACCCTTCGATCAATCCATAGCGGTCGAAAATGGCGCGGTAAGCAGCTTGGGAACCTGCGAGTGCGGCGGTGTGCGATACGACTGCTCGGCTGCCAGGCTCCGACTGGCCGATCTTAGCGACAATCAACGGTTTACCGGCCTTCAGCGCCTTTTCCGCCGCGCGTTTGAATTTTTCGGGCGTCTTCACGTCTTCGATCAGCAGAAGAAAGACGTCGG
>DAHUXA010000406.1 GCA_027307405.1 Hyphomicrobiales bacterium
GTGACGCAAAGGTGATCCCCCATGCGATACCCAGGCCGATCCCCATGGAAACTGCGCGCAAAATCCAATAACTTGGTCAGCGGGCACGGGGACCACGCGTGGACGAGAAGCGGCCAAAGAATTCAGGCGTGATGATTGTCGCGTTCGCGGCAGTCGCTGCCTGGCAGATCTACGATATGGCGACGACGACCGAGGCGTCCAGCCGCACGCTGGTGATCCTGCAATATGTGTTGCTCGCCGGACTCCTGATCGGGCTCATCGGCGCGGTGTTGAATTTCCTCCGCTCGCAGTAGTGTCCCGGGCGCAGCGCAGCACGAAGCCATAAGCGCGTTTACGCGCGTCTTCGACGCGCTATGGCGTAATGATGCGCTGCAGACCCGGGATCGCGGAAATCGCGAATGCCCTCGTCGTAACGGCCCCGGATCTGCGGTGCGTCATTTCATGCCGCACCGCGTCCGGGGCAGGTAACCCCATGTGCGCGGATAGCCCCCTTACTTCGGCGGCGAGTCGGAATGGCAGCTGCGCGGGCCCTGATCCCATAGCCACCCGCATCGGCTGCAGCCGCCAAGACTGAGACCAACTAGAACGAGAAATAGGATTGCAGCGACACGCTTTGGCATAGCGCGACAATAA
>DAHUXA010000407.1 GCA_027307405.1 Hyphomicrobiales bacterium
AACAGGCGGCGGCGCTGGCCGCGGAGATCACCGGGTTGAAGAAGAACCCGTTATATGAGCGCGCGCTCGAACTGACGGGCAAGAAGTAAGCGCGTTTCCCCGGGGTTCACCGCTCCCCTCCGCTATAATGACCCTGGAGTCGGCCAGGCAGTCGCTGCTGAAGCTTCGCTTCGGTGGAGGAAAGTCCGGGCTCCGGCGGATCGGGTGCCAGGTAACGCCTGGGGGGCGCGAGCCCACGGAAAGTGCAACAGAGAGCAGACCGCCCAAGTCCCTCGCGGGACCGGCAAGGGTGAAACGGTGCGGTAAGAGCGCACCGCGTCGGTGGCAACACGCGACGGCACGGCAAACCCCACCTGGAGCAAGGCCAAATAGGGAAGCGGCGTGCGCCTTAAACGGCGGCACGCAGCGCTGATCCGCGCGCGCTTCCGGGTAGGCCGCTAGAGGTCCACGGTGACGTGGATCCCAGAGGAATGATTGCCCTCGACAGAACCCGGCTTACAGGCCGACTCTTTTTTACGCGCTGGCGCGCGGGACTAACGCGGTTCGCGGGACGCGAACCGCGAGCATGAAGGGCGGCAGGAGCCGCCATTAAGAATGGAAGCCCGTGTACTGCTAGTGTCTCCACTCA
>DAHUXA010000408.1 GCA_027307405.1 Hyphomicrobiales bacterium
GTCGTATGTCGGCAGCCTGCCGGAGATGAAGGAGCTCATCGACCTCGTTCGCCGGACCGGTGTGCCGCCGGTTCCGGTTGCGACCAGGCCGCTCACCGATGTGAACGCCGTGATGGATCAGCTCCGCGCCGGCAAGATCATCGGCCGTGTGGTGCTCACGCCGGCTTGACGAGTGGCCGGCGCTTCTACGTCATGGCCGGGCTTGCAAGTCGGGTTTACCGACCAATAACGCGGTCATGGCCGGGCTTGTCCCGGCCATCCACGTCTTTGATCTTGCAAGGCTGCCAAGACGTGGATGCCCGCGACAAGCGTGGGCATGACGTGGAGAGGGTGTGCGTAAACGCGCCCGGTCGTTTCAACCGCTGGGGCGGGGACGAAAACGCAAAGCTCGCATATAACGTTCCTAGAAATGCCCGCCGATCTTTATTTCGCGCTCACGCTGATCGTAAAAATGGCCGTCACGGCTGGCTTTGTGCTGGCCGCAACGGTGATCGCAGAGCGCGTCGGCCCGTTGATCGGCGGCCTGGTGGCGACGTTGCCGATCGGCGCGGGACCCGTCTACGTCTTCCTGGCGCTCGACCATGATGCGCATTTCATCGCGCAGAGCGCGATCGCAAGTCTTGCCAT
>DAHUXA010000409.1 GCA_027307405.1 Hyphomicrobiales bacterium
GCTGATGCAGCTCGGCTGCCTCGCCACAGTTGCCGAACGGGCGCCGCAGAATCTCACGATCGTCATATGGGACAACGGCATCTATCAGATCACAGGCTCACAGCCGACGCCGGGCGCCGCGGTCGCCGATCTCGTTGCCATCGCGCGGGCTGCAGGCATTGGCCACAGTGCCTGGGTTGCGGACGAAGATGATTTCGATCGTTTGGTCACGTCCGCGCTCAAAGGCGGGGCGCCCAGTCTAATCGCCGCCCGCATCGATAATAAACCGGCAGTCGCCACCACGGACCGCGATCCGGTGCAGATCCGCGAGCGCTTCATGCGCGGGCTCGGGGTCAAGGGCGGTACGGACGCCTGAACGTAGCTTGCCCGATTGGCAAGCACCGTGCGCAATGGTTAGCGCCCGCTTTTACCGGGGCCGGTCAGGATGCCGGCCGTCATCGCCATGCGCACCAGGTCCGACAGGCTGTTGGCTGCCATCTTGGTCATCAGATTGGCGCGGTAGATCTCCACGGTGCGTGGGCTTATGCCAAGGTCGAATGCGATCACCTTGTTGGCTTTACCGACCACTAGGCCCTCGAGGACCTGACGCTCACGGTTTGAGAGCGCTGCCAGTTTGTCGTGGAGG
>DAHUXA010000040.1 GCA_027307405.1 Hyphomicrobiales bacterium
GATGGCCTGGGAGCCGACCAAGCCGGTCGAAATCGTAGTGGCTGCCGGCGCCGGCGGGGCGTCCGATCAGATGGCGCGCATGATTCAAGCCGCCATCCAGAAGCACAGTTTGATGAAGCAGCCGATGGTGGTTTCGCTCAAGGGCGGTGCGTCCGGCGCCGAGGCGCTGATGTACATGAAATCGAGCGACGGCGATCCCAACAAAGTGCTGATCGCCTATTCGCTGATTTACATGTTGCCGCTGTCCGCGAAGATCCCGTTCAACTGGCGCGAGCTTACGCCAGTGTCTGTCATCGCGATGGACCAGTTCGTTCTGTGGGACAACACGACACTTCCCTACAAGAACGTGAAAGAGTTCGTCGACGCCGCCAAAGCCTCACCGCAGCCATTCAAGATGGGTGGTACGGGCTCGAAGCGCGAAGACCACATCCTGACCGTGTTCATGGAGAAAAAGACCGGAGCGAAGTTCGCCTATCTGCCCTACAAGTCGGGCGGCGAGGCGGCGACCCAGCTGGTCGGCAATCACACCGCTTCGAACGTCAACAATCCGTCGGAGAACCTCGAAGTGTGGCGCGCCGGCCAGGTGCGCGCACTGTGCGTGTTCGACAAGGAACGGATCTCGTACAAGGCCAAGGTGACCGACACCCAGTCGTGGAACGACATCCCGACCTGCAAGGATGAAGGGCTCGACGTGCAGTACCTGATGCTGCGCGCCATGTTCTTGCCAGGCAAGGTCACGCCCGAGCAGACCGCGTTCTACGTCGATCTGTTCAAGAAAGTGTCGGAGACGCCTGAATACAAGGACTACATGGAAAAGCAGGCGCTCAAGCCGATCTTCCTGACCGGCAAGGACATGGTGAAATTCCTCGAGGAAGACGACAAGTTGAACTCGAGCCTCATGGAAGAAGCCGGCTTCGTCGCGAAGTAAAGAACAACAGTCATTCCGGGACGGCACGTTTTGTGCCGGACCCGGAATCCAGATGCAGGCACGTGTGGCTCTGGATTCCGGGCTCGCGCTACGCGCGCCCCCGGAATGACAAAGACAGGTAACCTAATGTCCTCCGATACCGAAATTGCCGTAGAAGATCCGACTGCCCCGGCCGAAGACTCTCCACCCGTTGCCAGCACTCGGACCGTGGAGACAATTGTCTATTTCGTATTGGCGGGCCTCGCGCTGGTGCTGGGGTTCGATAACTGGCGGACGGGAATGGGCTGGGAGGCGGAAGGCCCGCAGGCCGGATATTTTCCGTTCTATCTGTCCGTCATTCTGGCGGCGGCCAGCGTTTATGGGCTGGTCTCGATTTTTTTGAGCCGGATGGATGAGGGCAAAACATTCGTCACCCGCGATCAACTTCGCCGCGTGATGCAGGTGTTCATTCCGACATTTCTGTTCTGCCTGTTGACGCAATGGCTGGGGCTCTATGTTGCAAGCTTCCTGCTGATCGCCGGCTTCATGTCATGGGTGGGACGCATTTCGTTATGGAAGTCCCTGCTGACGAGTCTCGTTTTTTCGCTCGCCATGTTCATCACCTTTGACATCGCGTTCGACGTCATCATGCCCAAAGGGCCGCTCGAAGCCCTGTTTGGATATTAAATCCGATGGAAGCCTTTACGCTGCTCATCCACGGCTTCGCCGTCCTGCTGACCTGGAAGACGCTCGCATTGATGATGGTCGGGCTGGTGCTCGGCATTTTCGTTGGCGTATTGCCGGGACTGGGCGGACCGAACGGCGTCGCGATCTTGCTGCCGCTCACGTTCACGATGGACCCGACTTCGGCCATCGTGATGCTCTCCTGCATCTATTGGGGCGCGCTATTCGGCGGTGCCATTACCTCGATCCTCTTCAATATTCCGGGCGAAGCTTGGTCCGTGGCGACCACATTTGACGGCTACCCGATGGCGCAGCAGGGCAAGGCAGCTGAAGCGCTGACCGCGGCCTTTACCTCATCGTTCATCGGCTCGCTGTTTGCCGTTCTGCTCATAACGTTCCTGGCGCCCGGCATCGCCTCATTCGCGCTCCGGTTCGGGCCGCCAGAATTCTTCGCCGTCTACCTGCTGACATTCTGCTCGTTCGTTGGGCTGGGCCGCGAAGCGAAGCACAAGACCATCATCTCGATGGCTCTCGGGCTGCTGCTCGCCGGCGTCGGCATGGACACCGTGTCCGGGCAGTTGCGCATGACCTTCGGCTTCAGCGACCTGCTGCGCGGCATCAACTTCCTGGTGGCGGTGATCGGTCTGTTCGGCATCAGTGAAATCCTGCTCACCATGGAAGAGAGGCTGGCGCTGCGCGGCCATGCGGCGCGGATCAGCCTGCGCGTGCTGTGGAACGTGTGGAAGGATCTGCCGCGCTATTGGGTGACGCTGCTGCGATCCTCCGTCATTGGGGCATGGCTCGGGATTACGCCGGGTGGCGCAATTGCCGCATCGTTCATGGGCTATAACCTTGCCAAGCGTTTCTCCAAGGATCCCGAAAGCTTTGGCAAGGGCCGCATTGAAGGCGTGTTTGCGCCGGAAACGGCGGCGCATGCTTCCGGGACAGCCGCGTTGCTTCCGATGCTGGCGTTGGGAATTCCCGGCTCCGGCACAGCCGCCATCCTGCTCGGCGGACTGATGGTGTGGGGACTCAATCCCGGGCCGCTGCTGTTTGTCGAGCACAAGGACTTCGTCTGGGGCCTTATCGCCTCGATGTATCTTGGCAATATCGTCGGCTTGGTGATTGTGCTCACGACCGTGCCCATTTTCGCTGCGGTGCTGCGCGTCCCCTTCGCCGCTATTGCGCCGATGATCGTGGTGTCCTGCGCGATCGGTGCCTACGCCATCCAGAATGCGATGTTCGACATCTGGTTGATGTTGGTGTTCGGTGTGATTGGCTATGTGTTCAAAAAAGTTGGAATTCCACTGGCGCCATTCACACTCGCGCTGGTCCTGGGCAGCCGCGCTGAAGATGCCTTCCGCCTGTCGATGATCGGATCCGGTGGCGACATGCGCGTGTTCTGGGCGAATCCGCTCGTCGGCTCCATAACCACGCTCGCCATTGTGCTGCTGTTCTGGTCGCCGATCGCCAAATTCATCGGCCGAGTCGGCGGATTGGTTCAGCCGGCAAAGCGGACGAGCTGATCCGCTATTCGGCCGGTCCCGGCTCAGCTGCTTGGCCGCGACGCGCTGGTGCCGTTCGTCGCACCGTGGGTATCGCCAGCCGCGCCAATGTCGGGATGACAAGAAGGCTGCAAATTGGCGACAGCAGCATGCCGCCAACGATCACGCAGGCGAGCGGCTGCTGGACCTGCGAGCCGATGCCGGTGGAAATTGCGGCCGGCACCAGACCGATACAGGCGGAAAAGCCCGTCATGAAAATCTGACGCATGCGCGCTTGCGCGGCATCAATAATGGCTTCTTCCTTGCCGAATCCTTCATCCAAACGGCGACGGATGTAGGAGACGAGCAGAATGCCGTCCATTGCCGACACGCCAAATAGGGAAATGAATCCGACTGCAGCGGAGACACTGGCGTTCAGGCCGAAGAAATACAGTCCGAGAATTCCGCCGCAGGCTGCGAACGGAATGCCGGACAATGCCAGCAGGCTATCGCGCACGGAATTGAACAGGCTGTAAAGCAGCATCATGATCAGCAGCAGGCTGAGCGGGATAATGACAGCGAGCCGCTTTTTCGCTTCGACCAGGGCGCCGAATTCGCCCGACCATTCCATCCTGTAGCCTTCCTTCAGCTGCACATTTTTGGCGATGCGCCGCTGCGCATCGGCCACTGTCGATCCGAGATCGCGGCCGCGCACGCTGTATTTGATCGGTACGAAACGTTCGGTGTTTTGCCGGTAGATATAGGCCGCGCCGGTTTCCAGCCGCACTTCGGCGACGTCTCCGAGCGCAATGTAGGTGGTCGGCGATTTGGGGTCGGAATTCGGCAGGGCCACCGGGACTGAGCGGATGGCGTCGATATTGTCGCGATATTGCGCCGCCAGCCGCACGGTCAGCGGGAAATTCATTTCGCCTTCGTAGACGCGCGTGACTTCCTGTCCGCCAATCGCTGCCTGGACGACGGTATTCATATCGCTGACGGTGATGCCGTAACGCGCCGCCTTGGCGCGATCGACCTGAATTACCAGGTTCGGCTGGCCGAGCAGATTGAATGCGCCTGCGTCAGCGACGCCTGGCACCTTGGCGAGCTCGTTCTGGACCGCCTTGGACAAGCGCTCGAGCTCAGCCAGATCACGGCCGAAGATCTTGACTGAGTTTTCGCCCTTCACGCCCGAGACGGCTTCCTCGATGTTGTCCTGGATATATTGCGAGAAATTGAAGTCGATGCCGATAAACTCGTTTTCCAGCCGCGCCGCCATTTCCCTTACAAGCTTCGGTTTGGTGAGGCCGCTGGGCCACTCCTCAAACGGCTTTAGGGGTACGAAAAATTCCGCGACGAATGATCCATCCGGATCGGTGGCATCTTCGCCGCGGCCTTGCTCGGAGACCACCGTACGTACCGGAGGATAACTGGCGATCACGTTCCGGATCTTGTTGACGGTGTCACGGCCCGCGTCGAGCGTGATCGTGGGCGGGAGCAAAGCGCGGATCCAGAGATTGCCTTCTTCCAGTTTGGGCAGAAATTCGGTGCCGAGCCGCATGCCGAGTCCACCACAGACCACGAGGAACGCGACGGCTATCATCGCTGCGAAGCGCGCATTTTTGACCGCAAGAATAAGGACGGGCTGGTAGATCCCGCGGATGCCGCGAACGATAAACGTTTCGATCTCGTCGACTCTGTCGGGCAACAAGATCGATGACATCACGGGGGTCACCGTGAAGGTCGCGATCACCGCACCGAGCAGGGCATAGGCGTAGGTCCGCGACATCGGCCCGAAGATCTGGCCTTCCACACCTTGCATGGTGAAAAGCGGAATGAACGCCGCGATAGTGATGACGACCGAAAAGAAGATCGGCTTATCCACCTCAACGGCCGCCGCGAGGATCCGGTGCAGCCGGTCACTGCGGCTTGCGTCGGCAGGATGGCGTGTCGTGTGGTGCGCGAGGTGGCGGAAAATATTTTCCACCATAATGACAGTGCCGTCGACAATGATACCGAGATCGATCGCACCAACCGAAAGCAGATTGGCCGAATCTCCCCGCAAAACCGTGATGATAACCGCGAGAAATAAAGCGACCGGAATGGTCGCCGAGACGATGAGGGCGCAGCGCAAATTGCCGAGAAATGCCCACTGAATGAGAAAGATCAGGGCAATGCCAAACAACATATTGTGCATCACCGTACGCACGGTGATGGCGACCAGATCGCCGCGATCATAATACGGCTCGATTTTCACACCCGGTGGAAGGCTGCCGTCGGTATTGATGCGTTCGATCGCCGCGCGCACGCGTGTCACCACGTCCATGGTGTGCTCGAGTTTCTGCATCAGGACGATGCCGAACAGGATGTCGTCCTGCTCATCGCGGCCGGCAATGCCGAGGCGAGGTGTAAAGCCGACCTGATTGTGTGCGATATCGGATAGGACGACTGGCAATCCGCCCTGCTGGCTCACCACGATATTGTTGATGTCACCGATCGAGCCGAGCGCGCCGACGCCTCGTACGTTTACCGATTGTTCGCCGACAGCGATGGTGCGGCCGCCGACGTTGGCGTTGCTGGTGGAAATTGCGTTGATGATTTGCGGCAAAGTGAGCCCATAGGCCCGCATCCGATCGAGGTCGATTTCGGCCTGGTACTCCTTGGTTTTGCCGCCGAGCGGCGAGATGTCGGCGATGCCTGGGACGATGCGCAATTTGCGTTCGACCACCCAGTCCTGGATGGTCTTGAGTTGGATCAGGTCCATTCCGGGCGGACCTTTGAGCTGGTAGCGCAGGATTTCGCTGATGCCACCCGCCGGAGAGATCACCGGCGTTACTGTGGTCGGCAATGTCGCGTCCTTCAGGCGGTTGGTGACCTGTTGGCGCACGAAATTGTAATCCCGGCCATATTCGAATTGCAGGCGACTAAAGCCAAGCGCGAACACCGTGTTCGAACGGATGTAAGTGAGGCCGGGCGTGCTGGCGACCGCGATTTCCAGCGGGATAGTGACATAGCGTTCGACTTCCTCGGGCGACTGGCCGGGATATTGCGCGATGATTTCGATTATCGGCGGCGCGGGGTCGGGATAGGCCTCTACATTGAGTACCGTAAACGCAACACCGCCGACGCCAATAAATGCTGCGAAGGCAACCAGGGCAAGCGGTCGCCGTGACAGGCAGAACGACATCAGACTTCGCAACATGGATGCTTCAGCTTCCCGCCGCGGCGCGGTCGACGAACAGGCTGCCTTTGCTCACGACCATTTCGCCAGCACGCAGGCCCTCGATGACCTGGATCATCTGTCCGTTTGAGAGGCCGGTCTTGATGTCTCGCCGCTCGACCGATTTGTCTTCGCGAGCGACCCAGACATGAGCGACTTTGCCGTCGTAGATAATCGCATCTTGCGGCACTGCCGGCGAATTGTCCCCTTCACCTGTGAGGATGGTCACGCTTGCGAACATTTCCGGGCGAAGCAGATGCCGCGAATTGTCGATCGTCGCCCGCACCATCAACCGGCGCGTTCCGGTATCGAGCGAGGTGGCGACAAAGGAGATATTCGCCGGGAACACACGGTTTGGGTAGGCCAGAACGCTGAAATGCACTGCTTGCCCCACGTGCACACTTGGCGCATCGGTCTCACGTACATAAGCGACCAGCCACACGGTCGACAGATCGCCGATGATAAAAGTCGGATCGCTTGCGCTTGTGTTTTGGGACGAGGTGTTGACGTATTGCCCGGGGCCGACCTTGCGCTGGATCACGGTGCCGGCGATGGGCGAATAGATGGTCATCTGTGGGCTGACCGCACCCGTTTCACTGAATTTGGTGATCTCTTCATCGGTCATGCCGAGAATGCGCAAGCGATTGCGCGTCACCTCGAGCGAAGTTTGAGCGGAGCGCACGTCATTTTCGGCCGCGCGGGCGGTCGCTTGCGAGGTTTGCAGATCGCGTAGAGGACCAGCGCGCGAGTCATAGAGGGTCTTGTTTTGTTGTTCGACGATCTTGGCGAGTTCGAGTGCCGACTTGGCTTTATTCAAGTTCGAGATTGACGTGATAAAATCATTTTGAGTCTGCACCATATCGGGCGCTTCGACTGTGAAAAGCGCTTGGCCGGCCTTCACCATGTCGCCGGGCTTGGCCAGGAGTTTTATGACTCGACCCGAATAGGGCGAGAAGACCAGCGTCGCTCGGTCTTCGTCGACACCGATCTTTCCCTCGGTCAAATGTTCGGTACGAAACACGACGTCAGTGACGGGCACTGTCGTCAGCGAACCCCACTGCTTCGGCGTCGGGTAATACAGGCCACCTTCGTGGTGGCCCTGGGTGGCTTCCGGCTCGCCCAGCTTGTCAACGCCGGGCGGGCGCGTTGAAGCAACCGCAAGCCACGTACCGATAATCAAAACGACCGCGGCGATTACGCCATTGCGCGCATTCAGCTGCGGTCGCAGCTTAAACTGCGCCATCATGGTCCCGACTGACCGATCCAAGGAACTACCTCGTCCCGGACCCCCTTTGGCGTGCTTTATATTGAATTCAGCAGGGGAAGCCGCATTACCGCGAAATAAAACTTTTACATAGGTAAACTGGGCCAGGGGCTGGTCCCGGCGGCACCGGGAAATTGCCGCCAGCCTTTTCGGGGCTATGCTTGCCGCCAAACGTGCGGTAGGCGGTCATCCATCTGTCAGTATTTCCGAGCATAAACGTGTTCCGGCGACCAAAGGCCAAGCGTCAAATGGCATCTTGGTGCAGTGCAAAAAACACCATGGCGGCCGGCATGAAATTGCTTGGCCTGCCCATTCATTGGGCGGTGCTTGGGGTTGTGGTCGTGGCGGGCGCGCTTCCCGCGCACAGCCAGCAAGTGCCGAGCGACATCGGCATCACCGAGCCCTCAATCGCCACAAGCCTTCCGCAGAACGGCGACGCATCCGGCAACCGGAAGTGGCTGTATGACCACGGCGTTACGTACAGTCTGATCTACACTAACGATGTGCTGGGCAATCTGTCGGGCGGTATCAAGCGTGGCACCGTCGATCAGGGCAAGCTGGAAGCACAACTCTATATCGATCTTGAGAAGCTCGCCGGCTGGAAGGGTTGGACGTTCTATACCAATGCCTTTGGAATTTATGACACCGGCCGCATGCGGCGCGACTATGTCGGGGGCATGAATACGATCGCGGCGATTGAAGCTGCGCCGAGCGTACGCCTGTCGGAATTATGGCTTGAACGCTGGCTTGGCCCGGTGAGTTTCAGATTCGGCCAACTCGCTGCGGACGCTGAGTTCTTCTACAGCGATCTCAGTCAGATCTTCTTGCAGAGCGATTGGCCGACCATCACGGCCGTGAATTTGCCAGGCGGTGGACCAGCCTATCCGCTGTCTGCACTTGGCGCGCGGATCAAATACGAGTTTCCGAAAGACGCTTCGTTATTGTTTGCAATTTTCAATGGCGATCCGGCGGGTCCATGTCCTGGCGATCCCGATACCTGCAATCGGTACGGACTCAATTTTCGTCTGAGCGATCCGGCCTTCATGATCGGTGAGCTACAGATGAGATGGAATCGCGGCAGAGACGACACCGGGCTTGCAACAACGGCGAAGATCGGTGCTTGGAGTCATCTCGGACAGTTTGGCGACAAGCGCTACGACAACAACGGTATTCCGTTGGCGAGCCCGCTCAGCAATGGCATGCCACTCATGCATCGCGGCGATTATGGGATTTACGGAGTAATCGATCAGCAGCTCTATCGTGCGAAAGGCGGCGACGGAGACAGCGGTGTATCGGTGTTCAGTCGCGGATCAGTGAGCCCGTCATCAGATCGCAATCAGGTCAATTTCTATATTGATGGAGGAATCGTTTTCGGCGGCATGATACCGAAACGGCCGGATGACCGGTTCGGTGCGAGTATTATCTATGCGCGGTTCTCCGACAGCATTCGCGGTTTTGATCAGGATCAGATCAACTTCGGAAATCTCGTCACGCCACCGCGCGATTATGAAACAAATCTCGAACTCACTTACGTTGCGCAGATCGTAAAAGGCTGGACCATCCAGCCGGTGTATACCTCCATCTGGCATCCGAGCGGCACGGGCATCAGGTACCCTGACGCGCAAGTCGCGGGCGTGCGCTCGGTCATCAGATATTGAAAAAGCAGACCCGCCCGGACGGGGACATGACCGGGCGGGTCGTCTAGATCGGCGCGAGGATGGACGGGGCAGGCGCCGACCCCAGCCGTTATGTTCAGTAGTCGCAGACCCGAATGACGCGCACGTTGCCCCAGCGGTCGTAGCGCTCGACCAAACGGCAATCGCGATAGCCAGGGGTCACATACACTGGGCCGGCATAGCCGTTGGAAACGGCGGCTGCGCCGATCAGTGCGCCGGCAGCAATACCGATACCGACGCCGGTGCCCCAGTGCGAATGCGCTTGGGCGGTGCCGCTGGTGGCGGCGAGGGTGCCCGCGAGTGTGAGTGCGGTCAGGGTGACGGCAGTGATCTTGGACTTGGTCATGGCGATCTCCATCCGGTTAAATTGGAGCGGCCTGCAGCGGCCGCGATATGCATGGGTCGCGCCGGCTGCGGAAAAGGTTCAAACGGGTGCGACGGACGTTGCCCCGCCCTGCCGGGCAATGACAAAGTGAGAAAAATGGTCAGAATCGCAGCATTTTTAGTGGTTTTTGCCGTTATTGCGGCGGCCCAGGCGCAGCAACCGGATAAGGTGCGGTTTGGCACCAATTGGGTGGCGGAAGCGGAGCACGGGGGCTTCTACCAAGCGCTCGCCGACGGCACCTATAAGAAGTATGGGCTCGACGTGACCATCGTGCCGGGCGGGCCGAATGTGAATAATCGCATCCTGCTTCCCGTCGGCAAGCTCGACTTTTTCATGAGCGCCAACTCACTGCAATCCTTCGACGCGGTCGCGTACAATATCCCGACCATCGTGGTGGCCGCGAGCTTCCAAAAAGATCCGCAGGTGTTCGTCGCCCATCCGGACGTCACGAAGTTCGAAGACCTGAAGACGCGTACGCTGTTCGTATCCAAGGAAGGCATGGCCAGCTATTTCCAATGGCTGAAAGCCGACTTCGGCTTCAACGAATCCAAAGTGAAACCCTACACCTTCAACGCGCAGCCTTTTCTTGCCGACAAGAACTCTGCAATGCAGGGCTATGCCACTTCGGAGCCGTTCGCGGTCGAACGTCAGGGCCGATTCAAGCCCGCAGTGTTTCTGCTCGCTGACCATGGCTTTGATGCTTATTCGACGCTGATCGAAACACGGCGCGAATTGGTCGAGAAACGACCCGATCTTGTGCAACGGTTTGTCGATGCGTCAGCGGTCGGCTGGTATCACTACATTTACGGTGATAGCCGGCCAGGAAATGAACTGATCAAGAAACAGAATCCGGAAATGACCGATGCCTTGTTGTCGTTTTCCGTCGCGAAAATGAAAGAGTACGGCATCGTCGATTCCGGCGACTCGATCAAGCTTGGAATCGGCGCAATGACCGATGCCCATTGGAAAAGTTTCTTCGACAAGATGGTGCGCGCCGGCGTGGTCAAGGCGGGTCTCGACTACCGCAAATCCTACACGCTGAAATTCGTCGACAAGAAGGTCGGACTCAACCTGCGGCCGAAGAACTGACGACGTTCAACCGCCAGCCACTCACTCGGCCGGAACAGCGGACGCTCGAAATGCCTTTGCAGTCTGTTCCCGCCGCACGACCAGCCAGCCGAATAGCAACATCGCGGCGAATACGGTGAGCGATCCTATGATCGCGAAAGGTTCGCCGATGTCATGGCCGGTATGAATGAGTCCGACTCCAATCGTCAGTACCACTGTGCCGATGATCCAGACGCTGACTTGGATGAGTGCGGTTAGGCTGCGGTCGATAGCCGGATGCAGGTGATAGAACACTCCGAACAAGAACAGGGATACCCAGCCGAGCAGGTTGAGGTGAGCGTGCGCCGGCATAGCCGAGTGGTCGCGTGATACCGCCATGATAATTCCCCAGATCATGCCTGCGACCACCATCAGAATGGCGGCCGGGAAACTCAATGACGATGCCTTCATGTCTGCTCTCCGTGATAGCTGGTCGCCGTCCGTGCGACCCCCGAAAATCGATGCACAAGTATGTGTAACGAAATTGTTGCCTGGCGTCAATATCAGAGTACACTTGTGTGCAATGATTCGGAAACGCCGCTATACCCTTAAACGACGGGCGGAAAACCAGGCGAAAACACGCCGCCGTATCGTCGAGGCAACTGTCGATCTACACGCCGAGCTGGGGCCGGCGCACACGAGCATCACTGCCGTTGCCGAGCGGGCAGGCGTGCAGCGGCACACCGTCTATGCCCATTTCCCCACGGAACGCGAACTGGGCCTTGCCTGCTCGGGGCTGGCACTTGAACGTGATCCTCTGCCCGATGAGCGCACCTGGCGGGCGATTACCGACCCTGAACAGCGGCTGCGGCGCGGCCTCAGCGAGATTTACGCCTGGTACGCCCGCAACGCCGATCTTGCCAACTGTGTTATGCGCGACGCCGAGATTGACCCCCTAACCCGCGACATCGTGCGGTTGCGACTTGGTTCACGCATGGACGCTTTTCAGGTGGCGCTGAGCCGAGGATTGCGGCCAGGGCGCGAGTTGCACGCTGCCCTTGGGCTCGCACTCAGCTTTCACACCTGGCGCTCGCTTGTGAAAGAGGGTGGTCTGAGCAACGACGCCGCTGTGTCATTTGTATTACGTGCGGTACATTGGGCAGCTGAAAAGCCAAAGCGATCCGCCAGAGCATAGATTGCCTGTCAACAAGGCGCGCCATTGCCTCCTTCGTCGGGAACTGGACAAACATCAGCAGGACTTCCTCTCGTTGCCTTGCGCGGCGTCGGCAAGACGTTTGAGCGCGGCACGGTTGCGCTTGATGCGCTGGACCTCGAGCTGCGCGAAGGCGAATTCGTTTCGTTGCTTGGGCCTTCGGGTTGCGGCAAGTCGACAGCGCTGCGCATCATAGCAGGGCTCAGCACAGTGTCCGAAGGGATCATCGAATGGCCGAACGGCGCGGGCCAGATCGGCTTCGTATTCCAGGAGCCGACGCTGATGCCCTGGGCCAATGTTGCCGCCAATGTGCAACTCCCGCTAACGCTTGCCGGTACGGATGAAATGTCGTCGCGCGCGACGGTCACGCAGTCGCTGCAACGGGTCGGATTGGCGAATTTCGCGAATGCATTCCCCCGTGAGCTTTCGGGCGGCATGAAAATGCGCGCTTCAATCGCACGCGCGCTGGTGACCGGGCCGCAACTATTGCTGATGGACGAACCCTTTGCTGCTTTGGACGAGATCACCCGTTTCAAGCTCAACAACGATCTGCTTGCAGTATGGCGGGAATTGCGCCGTACGGTGATCTTCGTCACCCATTCGGTTTTCGAGTCGGTTTATCTGTCACAGCGCATCGTGGTGATGACGCCACGCCCAGGTCGGGTCTTTGGAGAAATCGCCATCGACGTGCCATATCCGCGCGATGAACGCTTTCGCACATCGGCTGAATATGCCGGTTTCTGCCGGCAAGTGGCCGAAACGCTTGGCAAGGCGATGGCAACCGCAGGTGCGCCATGAGGTATGCCATGAGCGACCGCGTGTTGCGCCTCGGGCTACCGATCCTGGTGCTGACGGTCGGCGGGTTTATTTGGCATCTGGTCGTGCAAATCTTTACAATCCCGCCATTCGTGCTGCCGGGCCCGGGTTTGGTGCTGGCGACGCTCTTCGCGGATAGCGGCCTGCTCTGGAATTCGCTGCTGGTGACGCTGCTCACCACCTTCCAGGGCTTCTTGCTTGCGGCCGTCGGCGGTATCGGCCTTGCGATCCTGTTCAACCAGTCGCGGTTCGTCGAGTATTCGCTCTATCCCTATGCAGTCATCCTTCAGGTGACGCCAATTGTCGCCATCGCGCCGTTACTGCTGATCTACCTGCCACAGCCATTGGCGGTATTGGCCTGCGCCTGGATCGTCGCGTTCTTTCCGGTTCTCGCCAATACGACGCTTGGCCTGAATTCGGTCGACCACAATCTTCTGGCGTTGTTCGAGCTGTACAAGGCGTCGCGCTGGCAGTTGCTGTGGAATTTGAAATTGCCGTCGGCGCTTCCACAAATGCTCGCCGGTCTGCGCATTGCCGGCGGTCTGTCGCTCATCGGCGCCGTGGTCGCCGAGATTGCAGCCGGGTCGGCCGGCGCGGGCTCCGGGCTGGCCTACCGCATTGCCGAGTCCGGATACCGGCTCAACATCCCGCGCATGTTTGCGGCATTGCTGCTGTTGTCTCTTGCCGGGGTCGCAATCTTTTTCGCGTTGTCGGGGGTCTCATATCTCATGCTTCGGCGCTGGCATGAGAGTGCGATAGAGCGCGAACGCTAGCCGCCGAGGACCAGCTGCACGATGACACCGAGCGCAGCCATGGCTATCACCACTTCGATCAGGCTGCGGTGCAATCCGAATGCCAGGACAGCCGCGATTGCCGCTAACGCAGTGGCACGAAGATCAAGGGCAAGTGGATCGAAGGCATACCAGCGCAGCGGGCCCGCATGCATCTCGGTGACTTTTCCGAATAGCACATGCAGCGCGAACCACACCGACAGATTCAAAATTACGCCAACCACGGCTGCGGTGATGGCGGCAAGCGCGCCGGATAACCGCCTGTTGGCGCGCAGCGGTTCGACGAACGGGGCGCCTGCAAAAATCCAAAGCATGGAAGGCACAAAAGTGACCCAGGTCGTCATCGCCGCTCCCAGCATTCCGGCGGTGATAGGCGTGAAAGGCGCAGCATCGCGGAACGCCGCGAGGAAGCCGACGAATTGGGTGACGAGAATGAGCGGGCCCGGTGTGGTTTCGGCAAGACCCAGTCCGTCGACCATTTCCGGCGCTGTCATCCAGCCATAGGTCTGCACGGCTTCCTGGGCCATGTAGGCGAGCAGCGCATAGGCGCCGCCAAAGCTCACCACCGCAAGTTTCGAGAAAAAAGCGCCAATGCTGACGAGCACGTGCCTTGGCCCCAAGACAAGGACGGCGAGCGCGATTGGCGCTGCCCACACAACGACACCCACCATCGAGGCAACAATGAACTGGCGCCACCGGTCCGGCGCCGGCGGCGGCGCGCTTTCAACTTTTCCGGTGAGCCCAAGTTGCTCCGGCGACTGCCGCGCGACGATGTAACCGATGAGCGCCGCCGCCGCGACGATCAGCGGAAAGGGCAACCCCAGAAAAAAGATGCCGACAAATGCCGCGCCCGCCAGTGAGAGCAACAGAGATGTTTTGAGTGCGCGTTTGCCGATCCGGATCAGTGCCTCGATTACGATGACGAGCACGGCCGCCTTGATGCCGAACAGTGCGCCGTCGACCACTGAGACACCGCGCCCGAGCGCATAGAGCAGGCTCAAGCCCAGCATCACGAATGCGCCAGGCAAGATGAACAGAATTCCTGCGCTCAGGCCGCCGCGTGTGCCGTGCAGCAGCCAGCCCAGATAAGTGGCGAGTTTTTGCGCTTCGGGTCCGGGCAGCAGCATGCAGAAGTTGAGCGCATGCAGGAAGCGTGGCTCGTCGATCCATTTCTTTTCGTCCACAACGACGCGATGCATAAGAGCGATCTGCCCGGCCGGCCCACCGAAATTGATACAGCCGATCTTGAGCCAGACCATGAAAGCTTCAACGAAGCTCGGCCGGGCAGTCGCTTCAGGATTTGCCATGCTCGTCACGCGGCTTTGGCCGGCCAATTATGTCGTTCCTCGGCGGCAAAACGCAGCCAGGTGAACAAAGCGTCATAGACCATGAACCCCCGTTCGAGCAGTTCATGATCGTCGTCAGCCGCCAGCACCGTGCTCTGGCTCATTTCGTGGCCGGCTTTGCAGGCGGCGACGATCGGACGGGCCAGATCGAATTCCGCCATCCATTGCGTCGCCTTCGTGGCATCGCGCCAGACCGCGCCGGGCAACAAGTGCGGCGATTGCTCATAAGCGTCGCGTCGCCGCACATCGACGGGTTGCGACGCATCGCGTGTCGCAATCGCATTCCAGAGGTCTTTCGGTGAGATCGAATAGCTCGGCGACAGCATGGGTCCCCTCCATCAACGAAGGAGACGGTGCTTGGGCTCGCAAGCCTTGAGTGCGGGGCGACCGTCGCAGGCCCCGCAAAGAAAATCTATCTCAGTGCGCGTCCGTCAACAAGGTAATCCTAGAGGAAGGCCGACATCGGGACGACCAGAAAGAATCCTGAGAGCAGCAACAACACCAGGATGATCTTGCGAAATGTGGTTTCGTCGAGGTGTCCATAAAGCTTCAGTCCAAGCCACATGCCGATCAGCACCATCGGCAGACCCAGGAAATACAGCTTGATTGTATCGCCGGTGATTGCGCCGCTCGCACCAAGCAAAACAGCGGCGATGAGAAAGGCCATCCCGATCACGGGTTGATAGACCACGCGTTGAACATCCTTTGACCAACCTTGCAGTTGGCACTAGATGACCACGATGATGCCCGCAAGACCGGTCAGTCCGCCGAGCACTCCGTTGAGAAATCCGACGCCGGTATCGGCAAGACGTCCCGCGTGTATCGGCTTGAACACGGGTCGGGCCAGGCCATAGATGCTATACGCCATCAGCAACACGCCCACCGCGGCGCGCAGATACGCAGGCTGAACATAAGTCAGCAAATAGGTGCCGATCGGCACGCCGATCGCGCCGCCGACAATGAATGGCATCACGTTGCGCCATTTGAACGCGTGCCGAAGTTTCCATATTCCGTATCCCTGCACGAGCAGGCCGTAGCCGGTGATCAGGCTCGCCGTCTGAACTGGCGTAAGTATATGAAGCCAGACGCCCGATACAACGAGGCCCATGGCGAAACCGGCAAGGCCGGTGGTCACGCCGCCGACAAATGACGCCGCCAAATAGAGTCCAAGAACCATGCCATCCATGATTTGCTTGCTCCAAGCAAAAATGCCCAACACTTGGATGGAAGACTCATCTAACGGGGAGGCGGTTGGTCCCCGGACGGCAGCGCGTGCCAATTGCAGCGCGAAGCCGCAATCGTTGAAGAGAATGTCCTGTTGAGATCGCTAGCCCGAAAACAGCATAGGTCCCCTCCGTGAACGAAGGAGACGGTGCTTGGGCTCGCTGGCCTTGGAAGCGCGCGGCGACCGTCGTGGGCCCCACGTGCCCGTATCTATAGCACATTGCTTCGCCGGACAAGGCCGCATCATTGCACACCTGCGTTTTCGTCACTCGCCACGGGCGCCTGCCTTCGCTAGTTTTTGCGCGGGGAGATGGTCATGGCCAACAAAATCGATCTCAGCGGGCGCAACGCGGTTATCACAGGCGGTGCGCAAGGCATTGGACGCGCGATCGTCGAACGTTTCCTCGATTCTGGGGCGGCGGTTGCAATCTGGGATCGCGACGTCGATCTTGCGAAAAAGACAGCGGCCGAATTGCAGAAGCGCGGTCGCGTTTCGCCTGTCGCGGTTGACGTCACCAACTATTCAGACGTGGAGCGAGCGCGCGAGGAAACGCTTAAGACGCTCGGGCGTATCGATATCCTGGTTAACAACGCCGGCATTGCGGGGCCGAACGTGAAAACGTGGGATTATCCGCTCGATGCGTGGCGCAGCGTTCTTTCGATCAACCTTGATGGCCCGTTTCATTGCTGCCGGGCTCTGGCACCAGTGATGATCGCGCAGGATTACGGGCGGATCGTCAACATGGCATCCATTGCCGGCAAGGAAGGCAATCCGAACGCGCCGGCCTATTCCGCATCGAAAGCGGGACTCATCGCGTTGACGAAATCGCTCGGCAAGGAACTCGCGTCCTATGACATATCGGTCAATTGCATTACACCGGCAGCTGCGAAAACCGCGATCTTCGATCAAATGACGCAGGAACACATTGACTTCATGTTGTCGAAAATTCCTCGTGGACGCTTTGTGAAGGTTGAAGAAATCGCAAGTCTTGCCGCCTTTTGTGCGTCGAGTGAGTGCTCGTTCACCACTGGCGCCGTCTTCGATATTTCAGGCGGCCGGGCCACCTATTGAGCGACGTGTCCCAACAACGCCGACAACGGCTGACCGGCATCGCCTTGATGTGCGGGGCGGTGGCGACCTTTTCTTGTCTGGATACCACCGGAAAATATTTGCTGCGATACATGGATCCATTACAGGTCGTGTGGGCGCGTTACTTCGGTGCATTCCTGTTGGCGCTTATTTTTCTCAATCCGATCACCAGGCCAAGAATGATGACAACGTCGCGGCCGCTTATGCAAATCGGCCGTTCCGCGCTGCTGCTTGCATCGACCGCGCTGAATTTTTTCGCGCTGCGCCATCTTCAGCTCGACGAGGCGCTGGCCATTCTGTTTTCGACGCCATTTTTGGTTGCCGTGCTGTGCGTGCCGCTGCTTGGTGAGTGGGTTGGCTGGCGGCGCTGGACCGCGATCAGCGTCGGGTTCCTTGGTGTGCTGCTGGTGGCGCGCCCGGGTTTTGGGGGGCTTCATCCCGCGGCGCTGCTTACGCTGGGTAGTGCCGTCTGTTACGCGCTTTACGTGATCTCGACGCGTGTGCTGGCGCGCAGCGACTCGACTGAAACGACGCTGTTCTATTCGAACCTGGTCGGTGCGGTAGCGATGCTTCCGGTCATTCCGTTCGTGTGGACCACGCCGAACAGCGCTTTCGTCGTGGCGCTGATGGTGCTGATCGGCGCACTCGGCAGCGGCGGCCACTATCTCCTCATTCGCGGCCACCGACTGGCGCCGGCATCGACATTGGCGCCTTTCATCTATACGCAAATGGTTTGGACGACGGCGTTAGGTTTCCTTGTGTTCGGCGATGTGCCGCACCGCTGGACTGTCGTCGGGGGACTGATTGTGGTGTCGTCCGGCCTCTACCTGCTCAATCGCGAGCGCAAGCTGGGCAAAGCGGAACCCTCCGCACCGGTTGCCTAATCATCGCGGGGGGCGCTAAGTTCCGCCACCACACAGGCTTTTCCACCGCGAAGGATCATCTATGGCCACTGCAAAGGACCGCGCGCAGGCGAAGGCCGGCTCCGGACTGAACGACGATATCGGCGAGCAGAAGCGGCTCGAAATGTACCGGACGCAGGTTGTGATCCGCGAGGCGGAGCAGCGCGCCTACGACTTGTTCCTGCAAAACCTGGTCAAAGGCACTAGCCATTTGTCGCTCGGGCAGGAAGCGGTCGCGGCGGGCTTCGCGGGCGCCATGAAGCAAGGCGACCTTTCCTTCTGCACCTATCGCGGACACGCCCATACATTGGCGCGTGGGGTGCCGGTTGAAAAGGTACTGGGCGAGCTGATGCAGCGCGACAACGGCTTGATGCGCGGGAAGGGCGGCTCAATGCATCTGACGTCGGTCGACCACGGTGTGATGGGCTCGTACGCTATCATCGGCGCGCACCTTCCCATCGCGTGCGGCGCCGCCTGGCGCGCGCAGTACAAGGGCGCGAAGGACGTGTCGGTCTGTTTCTTCGGCGATGGCACCACCAATATCGGCGCCTTTCACGAGGCCCTCAACTTCGCTGCGGTCTGGAAGTTGCCTGTCATCTTCGTCTGCGAAAACAATCTCTACATGGAATACACGCCGATCGGGGATGTGACGGCGGTACCACAACCTGCGGCGGATCGTGCCTCGGCCTATGGCCTTGAGCGCATCTTGATTGATGGCAATGACGCCGACGTCGTTTACCGCACGGCGCAAGCGGCATTTGAGAAAGCGCGCGCGGGCGAAGGGCCGTCCCTGATCGAGTGCCTCACTTATCGCTACAGCGGGCATTCGCGCGCGGATCCGGCAAAATATCGGCCCGAGGGCGAACTCGATCGCTGGAAACTACGCGATCCAATTAAAATCTACCGCGAGCGGCTGCTGCAATTCGGAGTGGCGGAAAAGATAATCACCGACATCGATGCGCAAGTGCGCAAGATCGTCGACGACGCGACCGAAGCCTGCAAGGCTGCGCCGCCGCCGCCGCTCGATATCATCACGACCGATGTCTATGCCGATGGAGGCTGGGCATGGCGGAACTGACCTACCGCGATGCGGTCATCCGCGGCATCGCGCAGGAGATGACGCGAGATCCCGATGTCGTGTTTCTCGGTGAAGACGTTGCCAAAGCTGGCGGCGTGTTCAAGGCGACCGTAGGCCTGTACGAGCAGTTCGGACCTTTGCGTGTACGCGACACGCCGATTTCCGAGCAGGCAATTCTGGGCGCCGCCATGGGCGCGGCGATGACTGGCCTGAAGCCGATCGCCGAGATCATGTTTTCGGATTTCTTCGCGGTCTGCTTCGACTACATCGCAAATGAGTTTCCGAAGAGCCGCTACATGTCGAACGGTCAGGTCAAATGCCCGCTGGTGGTGCGCACCGGCAACGGCGCGGGCTCCCGCTTCGGTGCGCAGCACAGTCAGAGCGTTGAAAATTGGTGCATGATGATTCCGGGCCTCAAGGTCGTTGCGCCGTCGAATCCGCGCGATGTCATCGGCTTGCTGGCTGCTGCGGTACGTGACCCCGATCCGGTGATTTTCCTCGAACATAAGTCGCTCTACGCCACAAAAGGCGAAGTCCCCGACGGCGAAATCGTCGACTCTCTCGGCACGGCAAAAGTGCTGCGTTCCGGCAAGGACGCAACGATATGCGCGTTGGCATTGATGGTTCCGCGCGCGCTTGAAGCCGCCGAAAAACTCAAGGCCGAGCACGGCATTGATTGCGAAGTTGTCGACGTACGCTCGCTCGTGCCGCTCGATACCCAGACCATTCTCGGCTCGATCGCAAAGACGCATCGCTTGTTCACGGTCGAGGAAAACCCCCGATTGTGCGGCTGGGGCGCCGAGATCGTGTCGATCGCGGCGGATGAGGCCTTCTATGACTTCGACGGTCCGCCGGTTCGTATTACGACGCCGCATCTTCCGTTGCCGGCCGCCGATATTCTGGAAGACATCGTTTTGCCGACACCGGATCGCATTGCGGAGACTGTGCGGCGGAGTTTGGGGAGTTGACGAAGTCTTGTCCCGGATGCGGTGCACCGCTGATCCGGGACCGCACAAATTAGAAGGGTCTCGGTTCTGCAGCGCACTGCTTTGCGCTGCGCCCGGGACACGAATTGAAAGGCAATGTTATGTACGAAAATCTTCTCGCCAACGTACCGACCGACCTGTGGATTGGCGGCAAATGGCGCAAGGCCTCCGACGGCGGCCGCTTCGACGTGATCGATCCGGCGACCGAGCGCAAGATCGCTTCTGTCGCCAGTGCGACGGTCGATGATGCCAAAGCCGCGCTCGATGCGGCCGAAGGCGCTTTTGAAGGCTGGGCCGGGCGCAAGCCGCGCGAGCGGGCCGAGATCCTGCGCAAGGCCTACGAGTTGATCATGCGCGATGCCGAGCGCTTCGCAAAGCTGATTACACTGGAGAACGGCAAGGCATTGCCCGATTCACGCGGCGAGGTCGCTTATGCGGCGGAGTTTTTTCGCTGGTATGCGGAGGAGGCGGTGCGCAATATCGGTGAAGTCTCGCGTGCACCGGCCTCCGGCGCACGCATTTTCGTGCATCACAAACCGGCTGGTATCGCCGTGCTGGTGACGCCCTGGAATTTCCCGGCGGCGATGGCGACCCGCAAGATCGGACCGGCGCTTGCCGCCGGCTGTCCGGTGGTGCTCAAACCCGCATCGGACACGCCACTGACGATGCTTGCGCTAATGCCGGCCTTGGAAGAAGCCGGTGTGCCCGCCGGCGTAGTGAATGTCATTCCGTCCCGTTCGTCCGGCAAGGTGGTCGGCGCCATGCTGCACGATCCGCGCGTGCGCGTCGTTTCCTTCACCGGCTCGACCGAGGTCGGACGCAAGCTGCTGCATGAGGCCGCCGATAACATCGTCAAGCCGGCGATGGAACTCGGCGGCAATGCGCCCTTTATCGTATTCGAAGACGCCGATATCGACGCTGCAATCGACGGCGCCATGATCGCCAAGATGCGCAATATGGGCGAGGCCTGCACCGCGGCCAACCGCTTCTATGTGCATGAGAAAGTGCACGAGGAATTTGCCAAGAAACTCACTGCCAAGATGAGCTCCCTCAAGATGGGTAACGGCCTCGATGAAGGCGTCAATCTCGGGCCGCTCGTCAATAAAGACGGCCGCGACAAAGTCATCGAGCTGGTCGACGATGCGGTCAAGAAAGGCGCCAAGGTGCTCGTTGGCGGCAAATTGCCTGATGGCCCCGGATTTTTCTATCCGGCGACAGTCCTGACCGATGTGCCGGATTCCGCCAAAATGCTGAACGAAGAAATTTTCGGACCGGTCGCTTCAATCCAGACTTTCAAGACTGAGGATGAAGCAATCAAGCGCGCCAATGACACGGAATATGGATTGGTAGCCTATCTGTACACAAAGGATTTGAGCCGCGGCATGCGTGTTTCCGAAAAGCTCGATTTCGGAATGGTCGGCCTCAATCGCGGTCTGGTGTCCGATCCCGCGGCGCCGTTCGGGGGCACCAAGCAATCCGGTCTCGGCCGTGAAGGTGCGCACGAGGGAATGATGGAGTTCCTCGAGACGCAATATGTGTCGGTAAGCTGGTAAGCGGCGGGTCAGCAGTCGAGGGAAACGCGCGTGGACGTCCTGATGCCGCAGCTCGGCGAAACGGTAGCCGAGGGCAAGATCACGAAATGGTTCAAGGCTGCCGGCGACGCTGTGAAGCCGGGCGATAACCTGTTCGAAATCGAAACCGACAAGACTTCGATGGAGGTGCCGTCGACTACCGCCGGCACGCTGAGTGAAATACGATTTCAGGTTGGCGAGGTGGCCAAGGTCGGTGCCGTGGTGGCGATCATCTCCGGGGCGGCGTTACCGGAGAGCGCGAAAGTTTCTCCTCCGCTCACTCCCGCGAAAGCGGGAATCCAGACCCCGGATGCCCTGGGTCCCCGCTTGCGCGGGGTCGAGCGGATCATCGGGCAACCGCCAGCCGTGCATTCCACGCCGATGCCGCGCCCGGCAATTCCGATGGATCCTTTCCGCGAGGTCCGCACACCTGAACGGAATTTTGGTTCGGCAAGGCTTGCCAGTGGTGCAGTCGTTACACCGCTTGCGCGGCGTCTCGCTGGCGAACGTGGCATCGACCTGACGCGCATCGCTGGTTCGGGTCCCCATGGTCGCATTGTCGCTCGCGATGTCGAGCAGGCAGCGCCGGGTGCTGTACCGGCTGCAATGGCGAGCGGCGCCAGCGCGGCGCAAGTGAAAGCGCTCTATGAGGGTATTGCCTACGACGAAGTTCCGCTCGACTCCATGCGCCGCACCATCGCCACTCGGCTGGTCGAGGCCAAGCAGACCATTCCGCACTTCTATCTCACTATCGATCTTGATACTGGTCGTCTGATCGCCATGCGCGAGGAGGCCAACGCGGCTGCGCCCAAAGACAAGAATGGCCAGCCCGCGTTCAAGCTCTCGCTTAACGATTTCATTATCAAGGCCTGGGCGGCAGCGCTGCAACGCATCCCTGCCGCCAACGCGGTGTGGGCGGCCGATCGCATTCTCCGTTTCCAGCATTCCGATATTGGTGTTGCGGTCGCGCTTGAAGGCGGTCTGATTACGCCGGTCGTGCGCAACGCTGAAGCCAAGTCGCTCACCACGATCTCCGCGGAGATGCGCGATCTCGCTGAGCGCGCGCGCCACAAGAAACTCAGACCAAACGAGTATCAGGGCGGTTCCAGCGCCATTTCCAACCTCGGGATGTACGGTGTGCGCGAGTTTTCGGCCATCATCAATCCACCGCACGCCACCATCCTGGCGATCGGTGCGACACGGCGCGCGCCGGTCGAGGCAGAGGACGGTAGCGTGAAGTTCATCAGCCAAATGACCGCTACATTGTCGTGCGATCATCGCGTCGTGGATGGCGCAATTGGCGCCGAGCTACTGGCTGCTTTCAAGGACTTCATCGAAAAACCTGTCACTGCATTGGTGTAAATTGGAGTAAGCGAAATGGCTGGCGAGAAGCCGGATGTGTTGTTGGTCGGCGCCAAGAAGCCCGTGTTTATGAAGGGTTTCGAAGGCAAAGTGACGCTTCACCATTGGCTCGATGCCAAGGACAAGGCTGCGTTCGTCAAGGAGGTCGGCAACAAAATCAAGGCGATCGCGATCGCCTATACCGCCAACAAGGTCGACGGAAATTTTCTCCAGCAGTTCCCGCACCTCGAGCAGGTTTCGAGTTTCGGCGTTGGTTACGACCATATCGACGCCAAATGGGCGGGCGAGCATGGCATTGTCGTTACCAATACGCCGGAAGTGCTCAACGAGGAGGTCGCGGACACCGCGCTTGGTCTGCTGCTTTGCACCGTACGCGAACTCCCGCAATCAGAACGGTATCTGCGCGCCGGCAAGTGGAAGGACGCTCACTATCCGCTCACAAAGGCTACACTGCGCGATCGCACGGTCGGCATGGTCGGCATGGGGCGCATCGGCAAAGCGATTGCGCGTCGGCTCGAGGCCTTCGGCGTGCCGGTCGTTTACCACAGCCGTAACCCGCAAGCGGGGGTCAAATACAAGTATTATCCGAAACTGATCGACATGGCGCGCGACGTCGATACGCTGATGGTGATCGTGCCGGGCGGCGCCAGCACCAAGAATATGATCAATGCCGAAGTGCTCAAGGCGCTCGGTCCGCGCGGCGTGCTGATCAACATGGCGCGCGGCTCGGTGGTCGACGAGCCCGCCCTGATCGAGGCGCTGCAAAAGCGCACGATCTATTCCGCCGGTCTCGACGTGTTTGCCAACGAGCCCGACGTGCCGAAGGAATTGATCGGGATGGATCACATCGTGCTGTTCCCTCATCTCGGCTCGTCAACCGAGGCAACTCGGGCGGCGATGGACCAGCTGGTGGTCGACAACATTCTCGCGTGGGCAGCTGGCAAACCGCCGCTGACGCCAGTTGCGGAAACCCCATGGCCGCCCAAACGTTAGTCGCGCGGCCGGTGCGTGCGGATGCTATAGTTTGACTATGATACGTTTTATCGCCGGATTTGCCGCAGCCTGCATTACAGGTGCCGCCCTTGCGCAAGCGCCGGCTCCGACGCCACTTGGCGAATCTGCGCAGCGGATGATCGGCAGCTGGGAATTCTCCAATGCCGACCGCGACCGCACTTGTACCGCTACCTTCAAGGGTGATCGCGCCCTGGGTGGTCTCAAGATCGAGTTTGATGCCAATTGCGTCAACCTGTTCCCACTGGTCCGCGATATCGCAGCCTGGAAATTCCCGGATAACGATTTGCTCTATTTGCTCGACGCAAAGGGAAAATCGGTGGTGGAATTCAGCGAGGTGGAAGACGGAATCTTCGAGGCTCCGACGCCGGGCGTCGGTGTTTTGTTTCTGCAAAACGCTGCCGCCGCCGGTGCGCCGCCAAAGCCGCCAGAGCAGGTTACCGGCGACTGGGCGATCGTGCGCAAGGCCGGTCCGCCCGTCTGCGTCCTGACGCTGGCGATGACCAAGGCCAGCGATGGTTTTGCTATCGCCGTGAAGCCCGGCTGCGATCCGGCCATTGCGCGGCTCAATTTCACGCAATGGCGCATCGACAGCGACCAGCTGATGCTGGTGCCGTCACGCGGAAATCCGTGGCGCTTCGAGGAAGTCGACAACACGACGTGGCGCCGCGTACCGGAGAGTGCCGACCAGACCACGTTGGTGCGGCAGTAAGAACTTTTGCACCGGATGCGGTGCAGCACGGAGCGAAACGAAATGGTGCGGCGCTGATCCGGGGCCGTACCAAGCTCCGAGTTTGCGGCGGTCCCGGATCTGCGGCGCATCGCTAACGCGCTGCACCACGTTCCGGGACAAAGAAAGCTAAATCAATCGCAGGCTCTTGAAGCTGGCGTGCCCTTCCTTGCCGACAACGATATGATCGTGCACGGCAATGCCAAGCGGACGGGCGACATCGATAATCGTCTGTGTCATCTGGATGTCGGCGTGTGAGGGCGTTGGATCCCCGGACGGGTGATTGTGCACCAGGATTAATGCGGTTGCCGAGAGCTCAAGCGCGCGCTTGACGACTTCGCGCGGATAGACCGGTGTGTGATCGACGGTGCCGACCTGCTGCAATTCGTCGACAATCAACTGGTTGCGCTTGTCGAGGAACAGGATGCGGAACTGCTCCTTGTCAGCGAAGGCCATGGCCGTGCGGCAGTAGTCGATCACGCTCGACCAGGATGACAACACTGGCCGCTTCTTGACCTGGCCGCGCGCAAGCCGGCCCGCGGCGGCGTGCACGACCTTGATCTCGGTGATGGCGGCGTCGCCTATGCCTTTGACTTCGGCAAGGCGAGCCGGCGGCGCCGCAATCACTTCGGGGAAGGACCCGAATTTGACGATGAGGTCTTTGGCCAGGGGTTTGACATCGCGTTGTGGGATGGCGCGGAACAGCACGAGCTCCAGCAATTCATAATCGCTGACGGCCTCGGCCCCGGCTTGCCGGAAGCGGCCGCGCAACCGCTCGCGATGGCCGTGATAGTGGGGCGGCTTGGGAACCGGCGGCTTGTCACCCCTGTCCGTCATGAAAGTGTGCTCGCGCGCATACACATGTAATAATTGTAATTCGGAAAAATACAATCTTTGCGTAGACTCGTTCGGCTCGGTCGC
>DAHUXA010000410.1 GCA_027307405.1 Hyphomicrobiales bacterium
CGGCACCGCATGAGCGAGCAATGGCACCCGCTCGGCGTCGTCGGCATCATCTCGGCATTCAATTTCCCGGTGGCGGTGTGGGCCTGGAATGCGCTGCTCGGCGCGATCTGCGGCAACGCCTGCGTATGGAAGCCCTCGCACAAAACTCCGCTCACGGCGCTCGCCGTGCAGCAGATCTGCAACGCGGTGATGAAGTCCGCGGACCTGCCGCCGGTCTTTCAGGTCTTCGTCGACGGCGGGACCGGGCTCGCGACTCGCTTCGTCGAAGACCGGCGCGTCGCCCTCATCTCCTTCACCGGCTCGACCGAGGTCGGACGCAGAGTCGGCGAGCGCGTCGCCGCGCGCCTCGGCAAGAGCCTGCTCGAGCTCGGCGGCAACAACGCGGTGATCGTCGACGAGAGCGCGAATCTCGATCTCGCCGTCCCCTCGATCGTCTTCGGCGCGGTCGGCACGGCCGGACAGCGCTGCACCTCCACGCGGCGCGTGCTCGCCCACAAGTCGATCGCCGCGGAGCTCGAGAAGCGCCTCATTCACGCCTACCGGCAGGTGCGGATCGGTGATCCGCTCGCGCCCGGAACACTCATGGGCCCGCTGATCGATGCCCGGGCAGTCGCGG
>DAHUXA010000411.1 GCA_027307405.1 Hyphomicrobiales bacterium
GACCAACGAAGAGCTTGTTGCCTTTGAAGTCTCTGATGCAGCGCTGGAGATCGCGGCGGCATCGGCGAAAGAGAAGGCGAACTTCACCCTCGGGGCTTGCAGCGGTCTTTCAGTCTGCCCCGGCTGACCGCGGCGGTTTTTCTCTCTTCCCGTAAGCAGTTTCACTGATATGGTCGCAACAGCGCTCAGACAACAAAACCCCGGGCGATGTTCGCGGGGTTTTTCTTTTGCCATGAGCCGAACTCTTGAATGTCCGCTATTGGCACAAAGCGGACATCACACTCGCCGCATGGAATGTCCGCTTTCGGGGGTAAAGCGGACATCAAGATTTGAAGCCGCCATGTCCGCTAATGACCCAAAGCGGACATTCAGTCTGAGCGGGATTTCCAATCTGTTCCTTTAGGTACTGGCCCCTTTCGACCCCCTTGTGCCCCAGTGGTCCCTTTAAATTTAGCGGTGGCTCCTTTTGAAAGTGATCCATTTTGACCAGACTTTCGACGGATGGATGCTGAACATGCCGCATCACCGGCTCGGCCCTATGCCAGGCGTCGGTGGCTGAGAGCCCGGTAACGCTCCCGCCTGAAACAGGAGGAGCCCATGCCCCAAC
>DAHUXA010000412.1 GCA_027307405.1 Hyphomicrobiales bacterium
ATTTTGGAGGCCACCTGATGATGACAGAAATCGCGTCTGTGGTTGGCGGCTGCGTCTTTGCGGGGCTAACGATGATCTGCGTCGCGCAATTTTTTCGCTCAAAATTCCCGCCGTCAAGCCGGCCGCCTGGCAATTAAACCAGAAGAGCCAAAACAACTTCTGTCGCAAGTACGTCATCGCATCGCGCGCCGCGAGCGCAATGATTTGATCGCGCCGGCCGTCTCATTGCCTCCCGCACGAGGCTCTGGACAAGGGTCGTATCAGTTTGAACTAGCCATATCCGCTTTGGGTCAAAAGCGGACATGACGGTTATGTCTGCTGATGTCCGCTTTACCCCCGAAAGCGGACATATGCAGTGCACCAGCGCATGTCCGCTTTGGGCCAATAGCGGACATTACTGCTCGCTCGAAATTCTTGATTTAGCGCAATGCGCATCCATATGGATCAATGAATATAAAATTAGAAAATCGAGGCTGGATCATGTCAGGTTCATGCTGTAGCGCGTCTGCCAAGGCCGAACGGGCTAAAGTTGAAATGACAGCTGCACCGCAGAAACTTGAGACTGCAACTGAGACCGCACAAAAGTGCTGCGGCGAC
>DAHUXA010000413.1 GCA_027307405.1 Hyphomicrobiales bacterium
CAAAATGACCGATACCGTCGCGAGCGAGCCGACCCCCGAACAGGCCGCGCTATTTGCGCGGGTGCGGCGCATGATGCTGATCGCGGGGCTCACGACGGGGCTCGCGATCGCGGCTGTTCTGATCGCCATCGGCTACCGTCTTTTCAAGGCGGAGGGAAGCGTCAACACGGCCGAGGTCACGGCGGTCCTGCCCAAGGGCGCAAAGATCGTCTCGACGGCCGCGACCGGCGACCGCGTGGTGGTGACGCTTGATATAGGCGGGGCCACCGAAATCCGCACCTTCGATGCGCGCACGCTGAAAGCCGTCGGGCATCTGCGGTTTGTGAACGAGCCGTAGTCTCACTCGCCATGGCCGGGCATAGCCGTTCGAAGAACGGCGTCGCTTCCGCTCGCCTATGCCCGGCCATCCACGCCTTTCCTGCCATTACGTGCGAAAGACGTGGATGCCCGGCACAAGGCCGGGCATGACGGGAGCTAGCAGTGCGTGTCGTCGGCGGACGCTTGAAGGGCCGCACGCTCGCATCTCCCGCCTCGCGCGATATTCGCCCGACGGCGGATCGTCTGCGCGAGTCGCTTTTCAATATCCTGATCCA
>DAHUXA010000414.1 GCA_027307405.1 Hyphomicrobiales bacterium
ATGGACCGGGAAATCAGATTGCCGGGCTCGAAGGATCTGGCGGCGTCTTTGCGCTGAGTGTACCCGTCATCCTGAGGTGGCCGCGAAGCGGCCCTCGAAGGATGCAGCGCGAGCATTCTGGCCGTCGCCCTTCGAGGCTCGCTTCGCTCGCACCTCAGGGTGACGGATCAAAGTCACTCGCTCACTTTTTCCGGAAACGATCGAGCCGCACCACTTCGCCGCCGCCGTCGGGCTTGTCATCGCCGTCCGCGGGCGGCTCAATCGTTTTGCCGGCGGCGGGCGCGGCCTCGGATTTTTTGCCGGCCGGCCTTTTGCCGCCCGGCAGCGCCGCGGGTTGCTGCGCGCTTTTATCCTGGTCTGTCGCTACAGCTTGCGCAGCCTCGCCGCCCTCGCCTGCCGCGGCGGCATCAATCGCCTCGAACTGAAAGCCGAATTGCACCGCCGGATCGTAGAACGCGATAATGGCATCGAACGGCACCGAAAGCCGCTCGGTGATGCCGCCGAACGACAACCCGACGTCGAAGGCGCGCTCGCCGACGGCGAGATCCCAAAACTGGTGCTGCAGGATGATCGTCATCGTTTCCGGATACT
>DAHUXA010000415.1 GCA_027307405.1 Hyphomicrobiales bacterium
AGACCAAGAAGTCCTAGATAAGTCCGCAAATTTCAACGTCATGGCCGGGCTTGTCCCCACAAGTCGGGTTTACCCGACTTGTGGCACTCTATTTATGCGGAAGTCGGGCAAGCCCGACTTCCGATGCCATCCACGTCTTTACTCTTAGGTACCTTCCGTGAAGACGTGGATGCCCGCGACAAGCGCGGGCATGACGGTGGAGAGGCACAACGTTTCAACGTCATTCCCGCGCTTGTCTTTCCTTCGTCATGCCCGCGGGCGAAACGCACGGCCTCTCAATTCGTCATGGCCGGGCTTGTCCCGGCCATCCACGTCTTTACTGTTGTGGGTCGTGAAGACGTGGATGCCCGGCATAAAGCCGGGCATGACGGGGAGAGGCAGTGCGTTACCCGCGTAAGAGAACTACCGGTGTGGAACAACTTCTAGCGTCATGATGACCATCGCCGACAGGAAGCAAGCGACGGCACCGGCGGACGCGCAACGCTGGCTCGAGACTTTCCAGACGGCCCTGCAAGCGAAAGACATGGCAGCAGCCGCGGATTTGTTTCTCGCCGACGGCCTTTGGCGCGACGTGCTGGCGTTC
>DAHUXA010000416.1 GCA_027307405.1 Hyphomicrobiales bacterium
CGTGTCGTGCGCGGCATTGTGAGCGACATCGATATGAGAGAAACCGGCGGCGCAGATGATGAAGACCCCGAGCAGAATTGCTATCGCCGCCTGCAGAACCGCGTTGGTTCGCGTGGCGGCGACGCCTCTGGCGACAGGGGAAGTGGATTGATGGACTGACATGAAAGCTCTCCTCGATCGCGAGACGACGAGCCCATGCCGTTGTGGGAAAGCGAGAGCTGCCTTTGATCCGCATCCCCGAGCACAATTCCGCTCGCGGACGACACCATCAAACGCTATCCCTCGGGACGCCCCGCCCCGGCTGTGGACATACGGTGACGGCAGGTCTCCTGGCTCGCGGGTCAAGGCGCTCGCTTCGACCTTCCCGGTTTCCCAGTGGTCTTGTCAGGCGAACACTCGCCGCTCACAGTTGCGGGGGCAGCCACGGCTTGGGCCCCTTCTGGGTCGTCCCGATACCGTGTTCCCTTTTAATCCCCTGGATTTCATCCGTCGGGGAACCGTCGCCAGGGAAGGATAGGAAGCGCGCCGGAGTCCTGTCAATGCGCGCCCGTTTGCAGCTCTGGCAGGCCGGCGAAGGTCGTTA
>DAHUXA010000417.1 GCA_027307405.1 Hyphomicrobiales bacterium
GAAAAGGTTTTCGCGCCGTTCTATCGGCGCGATCCGGCGCGCGACCCCGCCAAATCAGGTGTCGGTCTTGGCCTCAGCATTGCGCGGACCGTCGCCCGCGAGCATGGCGGCGACATCACGCTTAGAAATCGCGATGCAGGAGGCTTGAGGGTGCTGATCGAGTTGCCGGCGTGAGAGGCGTCACGTCACGGCTTTCGAGAAAGCGCAGGGGCGATATCAGGGACGTCAGTTGCCGGGAGTTACAGGTTGTTCGCCGAAACCCCTGGTGCGGGCGGCGGGACTCGAACCCGCACGACGTTGCCATCGAGGGATTTTAAGTCCCTTGCGTCTACCAATTCCGCCACGTCCGCGTTTTGATTTCCATAGCCTTTTTGCCCTGTAGCTGCAAATGTTAGACAGCCAAGCCGCACTAATCCCTCGCGCAGCTCCCATCTCCGCTACGAGCGAATCGGAGAGCGCATGGCCACATCTTCGTCGCTCCTGGCCCAAATGTGAAAATCCGAACCGGCTGTGAAATCGTAGACTGGCTTGCGGTCAAAACGACGCTTTTGAGCAGCCCAGGCGACGGTTCAGCTC
>DAHUXA010000418.1 GCA_027307405.1 Hyphomicrobiales bacterium
AGGCCAGGCGTGGGTGTACTTTATTCTTGTAATGATGGTGGCCTCTCTCGCCATTTTTTATTGGGACAAACCTGAATGCCGGGGCGGCTACATCCCGATTTTTGTCAGCCTCGTTGGTGGTTGGTCTTGTACGCTCGGCTACAAACCTTGAGCGCAAGGGAACGAGTTCCATCATCGCGAACTGCTCGGCAGTTACACACCCGGTTGTGTAAGGCATCCCAGATCCGCTTTACCCCCGAAAGCGGACATGTGCGGCGCAAACCGTCATGTCTGCTTTGGGCCAAATGCGGACACGCCTTTTAGTTTTGTGCCTCTTCCGTCCGCCCAATGCCCAACATGATTGCCCACGCGCCTAGTACAACGGCGACGAGAAGTGCCGTGTATGAGGCAGTCACTAAGTACATGCCGCAATTGGAGCGTAAGACTAGAGCGACGCCGCCCGCGACGCCGACTAGATAAGCTGGGGCATATGTGACCGCGCGGTGTATCATCAAACCACTGCGACGAGCGACGTCCGTGTTCCGATAAAAATATCTGTAGGCGTTGCTCAAAGGGAGCCCTAGTCCAACTAAGTTA
>DAHUXA010000419.1 GCA_027307405.1 Hyphomicrobiales bacterium
ACGGCAAAATCGTTTGCTCGTGCCTGATGCTCGGCGTCGAGGCCGAGGGCAAGAACATCACTACGATCGAAGGCATCGCGCAGGGCGATCATCTGCATCCGGTGCAGCAGAAGTTCCTCGAGCACGCGGCGCTGCAATGCGGCTTCTGCACGCCGGGCTTCATCGTGGCGGCGAAGGCGCTGCTCGACGAGAATCCCAATCCGACCGAGACCGAGGCGCGCTACTGGCTGGCCGGCAACCTCTGTCGCTGCACGGGATATGACAAGATCATCCGCGCCGTGATGGATGCTGCCGCCGTGATGCGAGGAGAGACCGTACGATGAACTATGTCCCGTCAGATCTGAAAGTCGTTGGCACCCGTCCGATCCGCCCTGACGGCGTGGACAAGGTCACCGGCCGCGCGATGTTCGGCGCCGACATGGTCATGCCCGGCATGCTGTGGGGCAAGGTCAAGCGTTCGCCGCACGCGCATGCGCGCATCGTGTCGATCGACACGTCGAAGGCGCTGAAGCTGGCCGGCGTGAAGGCGGTGGTCACCGCGGAGGACTTTCCGGACATCGCCTCGGAAGAGGCGTT
>DAHUXA010000041.1 GCA_027307405.1 Hyphomicrobiales bacterium
ATGACGACTTCATTCATCTGTTTTCTTCCTGGTTCAATCGAGGCTTCCTGGTATTGCAGCGGATCGACTGGTCGTCGCCGGCAATCGTGCTTGAGAAGATCATTCGCTACGAGGCAGTGCACGAAATCCGCGATTGGGAAGATCTGCGCCGCCGCATCGATCCGTCCGACCGGCGCTGCTACGCATTCTTTCATCCGGCTCTGGTCGACGAACCGCTCATCTTCGTCGAAATGGCGCTGACCCGCGACATGCCGGCCGCGATCGCGCCCATTCTCGGCAAAGAGCGCGAGATCGTCGAGACCGACAAGGCCCGCACCGCGACGTTCTATTCGATTTCCAACTGCCAGCGCGGTCTGGCTGGCGTCTCGTTCGGCAATTTCCTGATCAAGCAGGTGGTCGAGGAAGTCAGCCGAGAGATGCCCAAGCTCTCGACCTTCGTGACGCTGTCGCCCGTGACCAATTTCGCCAGCTGGCTCAAGCGGGAGCGTGCTGAAGAAAACTCGGCGGCGCTCACAGAGGCAGATAAGGCCGCGCTAGCCGTGCTTGACCAACCTGGCTGGTGGCGTGACGAGGATACGGCCGCGGAGGTTCAAGATTCAGTCATGCGGGCGGCCGCCTGGTATTTCCTGCGCGCACGCAATCAACGCGGTACACCGCTTGATGCGGTTGCGCGTTTCCATCTGGGCAATGGCGCGCGGCTCGAGCGTATCAATTGGCTTGCCGACACGTCCGAGCGCGCGATGGCGCAAGCGCACGGGCTGATGGTGAACTATCTCTACGATCTCGACGAGATCGAAAAGAATCACGAGGCCTATGCAGAGGGCCCCACCGTGGTCGCTTCCGGCGCCGTGCAGCGCCTGTTGCGTCCACCGCTCGAGCTGGTGCCGATCGCGGGCTAGGATTTTCCGTACACCGGAACAATAGCGCCGCGAGTGACGCGATTATCGGGCGAGGCGAGGAAAGCGATCGTCGCCGCGACCTCTTCGACCTTCGGCCAGGCAGAATAGTCGGCTTTCGGCATTGCTTTGCGATTGGCCGGCGTGTCCATGATCGACGGCGCGACCGCGTTGACCAGAATACCGTCCTTGGCGACCTCTTCGGCGAGCGCTGCGGTGAGCGCGGCCACACCGGCCTTCGCCACAGCGTAGGCGGTCATGCCGGCGCCGGTGCGCCACTCCAATGCCGGCCGGGCCGCAACGTTGACGATGCGGCCGCCCTGGCCACCCGCGAGCATGGCATTGACAGCCGCGCGACAGCACAGAAAGCAGGACGTGAGATTGTTGTCGATCTGCGTCATCAGCAAACCTTTGTCGGTTTCCGCAACTTTACCCGCGGCAAAACCGCCGGCGAGATGAATGGAAGCCCAGGGTTTTGCGGTCCCATAAAGCTTGGCGACCTGTGCCTCATCAGCGAGGTCGGCGACTGCAATCAGGGTCACCTTCGGATCGTCGCGATGGGGAAATCGCTGCGCTTCGGCTTCATTGACGTACGGCACTGTGCAACTAGCGCCGGCACTCATGAGTGCGCTCACAACTGCGATACCGAGCGCGCCCGTTCCTCCGGTAACAACCACATGCTTCCCGGAAAAATCCATGACTATCCCCGTCCGCGTTTCACTCGCGTTGGCAGCACCTGAAACTCGATCCAATTGGCGACCTCACTGACGCGAAGCTTCTTGTCGAGCACGTTTTTGCTGATGCCGTGCCGCCAAGCCAATCGCTTGCAGCCAGGGTCGCGATCGAGCGTGTCGAGATCTTGTGCGAAAGTCTTGATGTCGGCGGTATCGGCAAAGAAGCCTTCCTCGACCAGCCGCGTGCCGATGCGCCGCACGATGGCCGCGACCTCGCGCAGCGGATATTCCGGGTGATATTGCACGGCCCAGGCCACCGAGCCGTTGGTGCGGATTTCGGCGCTTTGCACATCGGAAACTGCATTGGTGGCAAGCACCGTGGTGCCTGGCGCAAGCGCCTCCACCTCGTCGAGGTGCACTGTCGGCGCGTTGAACACGTCAAGCTTGCCGGCATACATGGGGTGTTTGCGTCCGGCCTCGGTGAGACGGATGCCGCGCCCGAAGCCCAGCTCGCGGCCCTTCGGATTCTTGCGAACGCTGCCGCCGGCCGCGGCAGTGATGAGCTGAAGCCCCCAACAGGAGCCGAATATCGGCGTTCCGGTTTTGAGCGCAGCGCGCACGAGCTCGATCTGTCGCATCACCTCCGGACCGCCGTTGTAGACATGCAAACTCGAGCCCGTGATGGCGATACCGTCATAACCTTCGAGCGAGGAACCATCCGGCAGCAGCGCTACGGGGTCGCCCGGATAGCAGATATCCACGACTGTTCCCGGCAAAAGTTCGCGCAAAAGGTCAGAATAACCTTTGCTCGCAGCGATGCCGCCAACCGCTACGTGGTCGGCCATAGTTTGCGGTGAATTGCCTTCGATCACGAGCAGGCGGGGCGACGGCATCGGCTAATTCGGGTTCCCTGGGCGGGCGTTTCGGGTCTGAAAATCGGGCACTAATCAGCTCGATATGGCCGTGCCGGAGCGATTTTGCAATCGCGGTGGATGGTGTAGCCCAAACTCTGGGTTAACACGCTCTGTCCTTGAGTGCGCCGCGCAAGCCGATCATTCTGCGCAACAAAGCGAATCACAGGCAATGGCCGACTTCGATCTTGCCATTATCGGCGGCGGCGTGAACGGAACGGGGCTTGCCCGGGATGCTGCCGGCCGCGGCATAAGCGTGCTGCTCGTCGAGATGAATGATCTCGGTTCCGGCACCTCGTCAGCCTCGAGCAAATTGATCCATGGGGGCCTGCGTTATCTCGAGCATGGCGCCTTTCGTCTTGTCCGTGAGGCACTGAGCGAGCGCGAAGTATTGTTACGAATGGCTCCGCACGTCGTTCGACCGATGCGGTTCATGTTGCCGCCGTTACCAGGGCTGCGCTCGCCGCTCATGTTGCGTTTCGGGCTTATCCTTTACGACCTGTTAGGTGCGCGCAAACTGTTGCCGGCGTCCCGCACCGTCGATCTTACCCACCATGTGGTCGGCCAACCTCTGAACCGCACATTCCATTACGGTTTCGAATATTCCGATTGCTGGGTCGACGATTCCCGATTGGTGGTTCTCAACGCGCTCGATGCTGCCGAGCACGGCGCAATTATTCGGACCCGCACCCGGTGCACACGCGCGGAGAGGCGAGACGAGTGGGAGTTGGTACTCAACGCCAGGGGACGTCGCGAGGTGAAGACCGCGCGCGTGCTGGTCAACGCCGCCGGGCCTTGGATCAGCGCGGTGGCGGACACTGTGCTTCGTCAGCCGTTGTCGAGTCCGGTGCGGCTGATCAAGGGCAGTCATATCGTCATTCGCCGGCGCTTCGAGCACGACTACGGTTATCTATTGGAAGCTCCAGATCGGCGAGTCGTGTTCGCTTTGCCTTTTGCGCAGGAGTTCACCCTGATTGGAACCACCGACGAGAATTTCGTCGGCGATCTTGGTTCGGTGGCGCCCGACGCCGCCGAAATCACTTATCTTTGTGACGCTGTCAATTATTACTTCCGCGACAAGGTCACGCCTGACGAGTTGATCTGGTCGTTCGCCGGCGTGCGTGCGCTGTATGATGATGGTGCTGCCCGGCCTGAGGACGTCACGCGTGACTACGAACTTGTTCTCGACCAGCGTGATGGCGAGGCGCCGTTGCTTACTGTCTACGGCGGCAAGATCACCACCCACCGCAAACTGGCGGAGGCGGCATTAAGGCAGATTGGCCATTTCTTTGAGGCCATGCCGCCCTGGACCGCAGGCTCCCGACTGCCCGGCGGTGAATTTCCTCCCGACGGGTTCGACGCGCTGGTCGCCGAAGCAATGGGTAGATGGCCGTTTCTGGCGGCAGCGCACGCACACCGGCTGGTGCGGGCTTACGGGCGCCGCATCGAAAGGTTTCTCGAAGATGCGAAAAGCATGGATGATTTGGGGCCGAGCTTTGCCGGCGACCTGACCGGAGCGGAAGTGCGCTACATGGTAGAAAACGAGTGGGCGCGAAATGCTGATGATGTGCTCTGGCGCCGCAGCAAGATTGGACTCAAGGCGACGCCCGACGATCGCGCTGCGCTCGACCGCTTCATTACATCGCTGAACGGAAAGATGGCAATAACCGCGGGCTGACGTGATCTTGATGGTCTAATAAGCTGCCCGGGGGGCTCGCCACTTGGCGCAGCTGGGGACTTCATTTGCCGACCACTCTTATCGCAATCGACCAGGGAACGACGTCAACGCGTGCCATCGCGTTCGATGCGGCGCTACGGCCGCTCGCGAGCGCGCAGAAGGAACTACGCCAGATCTATCCGGGGCCAGGCGAGGTAGAGCATGACCCGGAGGAAATTTGGACTGCGGTGGTCGAAACAGTGCGGGCCGTAATGGCCCAAGCGCAGATCACGGCGAATGACGTCGCCGGTATAGGTATCACCAATCAGCGTGAAACCACGATCATTTGGGATCGCGAAACTGGCAAGCCCATCCACAACGCGATTGTGTGGCAGGACCGGCGCACGGCCGAATATTGCGAATCTTTGCAGCGTGCCGGTCATGAGAGCGGAATAGCCAGCAAGACCGGACTGCTGCTTGATCCATATTTTTCCGCGAGCAAGATCGCCTGGCTGCTTGACCGCCTGGACGGTGCTCGCGCGGCTGCCGAGAACGGCAAGCTCGCTTTCGGGACCATCGATTGCTTCCTGCTTTGGCGTCTCACCGGAGGCAAAAAGCATTTGACCGACGCCACCAATGCCGCACGTACGCTATTGTTCGATATCGGCAAGGCCGAATGGGATGACGACCTTTGTCATCTGTTCGGTGTGCCATCGCGCATCCTCCCTGGCGTGCGTGACTGCGCCGGCGCATTCGGCGAAACTGCCCCCGATCTGTTCGGTGCTCCGATCCGTGTTCTGGGCATCGCGGGCGACCAGCAAGCAGCAACGGTCGGGCAGGGCTGTTTCGCGCCCGGCATGATGAAATCGACCTACGGAACGGGTTGCTTTGCTCTGCTCAACACCGGGCTTGAGCGCATTGCTTCACGCAATCGCCTGCTCACGACGATTGCTTATCAGCTCGACGGCAAGCGCACTTATGCACTGGAAGGTGCGATCTTTATTGCCGGCGCCGCGGTGCAATGGCTGCGCGACGGATTGAAGCTCATCGCCGCGTCATCGGAGGTAGGCTCGTTGGCGCAGCGTGCTGATCCGGCCGAAGAGGTCTATCTCGTGCCGGCTTTCGTTGGCCTCGGTGCGCCATATTGGGACGCTCGGACGCGTGGCGCGATCTTTGGCTTGACCCGCAATTCCGGCAGGGCAGAGCTGGCCCGTGCGGCGCTAGAGGCGGTCGCCTACCAGACTCGCGATCTGCTGGAAGCCATGCACGCCGACTGGCCGGCGTCGAAAGGCTCCGCGACGGTGCTACGCGTCGACGGCGGCATGACTGCAAGCGATCTTACCATGCAGTTTCTTGCCGATATTCTCGCGAGCCCCGTTGACCGCCCTGTGGTCATGGAAACGACGGCGCTGGGTGCGGCTTATCTGGCCGGACGTGCGGCCGGGGTCTGCCCGGACCTGGATGGCTTCGCCAAGCAATGGCGACTCGACCGCCGCTTCGAACCGCATATGGATGCCGATGTGCGGGAACGCAAATATGCCGGCTGGCGACAAGCCGTCCAGCGCACACTCACGATCCCGGGTTGAGCGTGTTCGTGCGCCCCGCTAGCGTGCGTGCCACGAAACGGGGAAGCGATGGCGGACGGCGGCGAAGCAGCGCAGAACAACGCAGCAAACGAGCAGTCGCCGCTGGTGCGCTTTGAGGCCGTCACCAAGCGGTTCGGCTCGGTTGCTGCGATAGAGTCGTTTTCGCTCGACATAGCGCATGGCGAGTTCTTCGCGCTGCTCGGCCCCTCCGGATGCGGCAAAACCACGCTCTTGCGCATGCTCGCCGGCTTCGAGACACCGACCGAGGGCCGTATTTTGCTCGATCGCGAAGACATTGACGCTGTGCAACCGCATCGACGGCCCGTGAACATGATGTTCCAAAACTATGCGTTGTTCCCGCATCTGACCGTGGAGCGCAATATCGGCTTCGGCCTGCGCCAGGAAAACGCGACGCGCGCTGAAATCTCGGAGCGCGTGACAGAGATGCTGGCGCTTGTGCGACTGCAAGGCTTCGGTCGGCGACGGATCGACCAGCTCTCCGGCGGTCAACGCCAGCGGGTGGCCCTTGCGCGCTCGCTCATCAAGCGTCCGCGCGTATTATTGCTTGATGAACCGCTGGCAGCGCTCGACAAAAAGCTGCGTGCCGAGACCCAGTTCGAGCTCATGGAATTGCAGCGCCGGCTTGGCACAACCTTCGTGATTGTCACGCATGATCAGGAGGAGGCGATGATCGTCGCCGATCGCATCGCTGTGATGAATCATGGCCGGTTGATGCAGGTTGCGACGCCGTCGGAAATCTACGAGCGGCCCAATTCGCGTTGGGTCGCCGACTTCATCGGAGAAGTGACTATTGTTGAAGGGCGCATTTCTGCCAGTGGCGCTATGGACAGTGCTCTCGGCCAATTGCGCGTTGCTGGCACTAGTGGAGCCAAGTCGGGAGGTACGGTCTGGCTAGCGTTGCGCCCGGAAAAAATCGGCATGAGCGGCGAACGGCCGGCGGGGGAACTCAATAAGGTTCCCGGCACCATTTCCGAAATCGGTTATCGCGGCGATATATCGATCTACAAGGTGCGGCTTGCCGATCGGTCACTGATGAAAGTTGCGCTCGCCAATGTCGGTGTGCGCGGCAATGCTCGGTTCAAAGCGGGCGATCTTGTATGGCTATCGTGGCCGCCGGACGTGGGCGTGGTTTTGGATAGCTGATGCGCACACAAGCGAACAGACGAAACTGGGGCGCTCGGCTGGTCGTGCTGGTGCCTTATCTATGGTTATTCGTCTTCTTTCTTGTGCCGTTTGTGATTGTACTCAAGATCAGCTTGTCGCAAACCGCACTCGCGCTGCCGCCTTACATGCCGGTATTCGATTTCGCCGCGGGTTGGGCAGGGCTGATGGAATTTACCGCGCAGCTCTCCGCGGATTCTTTCCGATTGCTTTCGTCCGATGCAATTTATCTCTTATCGTACCTCAAGAGTCTGCAAATCGCGGCAATATCCACGATTCTCCTCCTCGCAATCGGTTACCCTATCGCTTACGGAATGGCCCGCGCCCCGCGGTCATGGCAACCGCCGCTGGTGATGGCCGTGGTGCTTCCGTTTTGGACTTCGTTTCTCATCCGCATTTATGCCTGGATCAATATTCTACAGCGCGATGGCCTGTTGAATGACGTATTGACGCGGCTGCACGCGATCGACGCGCCAGCTGCGTGGCTATCCTCTGATACCGCGATCTATATCGGCATCCTCTATTCCTACCTGCCATTTATGGTTCTGCCGCTCTATGCGGCGCTGGAAAAAATGGACGAAACCTTGCTGGAGGCGGCTGCCGACCTCGGATGTCCCCGCTGGAAAACATTTTGGCTGGTGACGCTGCCGTTGTCGCTTCCGGGCGTCGCAGCCGGAACACTGCTTTGTTTTATCCCAATTGTCGGCGAATTCGTCATCCCTGATCTGCTCGGCGGCTCGGAGACGATGATGATAGGTCAGACGCTGTGGACTGAATTCTTTTCCAACCGCGATTGGCCGGTCGCTTCGGCCATTGCGGTCTCGCTGCTCGGCCTGTTGCTCGTGCCGATCCTTTTCTACGAGCGGCTCCAACAGCGGTCATTGGAAGGAAGCCGGTGATGAAGCGCGGCGCTTCGTCTTTCAATATCATTTCGGCCGTGCTGGGCCTGGCGTTCCTCTATTTGCCGATCACCATTCTGGTCATCTATTCGTTTAATGCCTCGCGGCTCGTGACGATCTGGGGTGGCTGGTCACTCGAGTGGTATCGCGAGTTGCTGCGTGATGATGCGGTCTTGCAGGCGGCCTGGATCAGCCTGCGCGTTGCCGTCCTGTCGGCCAGCGCCGCCACTGTGCTCGGAACGCTTGCCGCCGTCGCCCTCACCAGGATGGGACGCTTCCGTGGCCGCTTGCTGTTTTCCGGAATGGTGTATGCGCCGCTGGTTATTCCAGAAGTCATCACCGGACTTTCGCTGCTGTTGCTGTTCGTCGCCCTGAACGCAGACCGCGGCTTTTGGACCATCGTTATTGCCCACACCACGCTGACGATGTGTTTTGTCGCCGTGATTGTGCAGTCACGGCTGGTCAGTTTTGACCGCAGTCTGGAGGAAGCCGCGATGGACCTCGGATGTCCACCGGTCAAAACCTTCCTGACGATTACCCTGAGGCTAATTGCGCCGGCGATTGCAGCAGGATGGATGCTGGCATTCTCGTTATCACTTGACGATCTGGTGATTGCGAGCTTCACCACCGGACCAGGCGCCACCACCCTGCCGATCCGCATCTATTCCGAGGTGCGCCTGGGCGTGAAGCCGGAGATCAATGCCGTGTGCACGATCATGATTGCGATCGTTGCGGTCGGAACGATAGCGGCATCATTGATAGCCAAAAGCGGCACCGCACGGCGCGATCGTGCGGCCTTGGGCGCCCAAGTCTGATTAGTCGCTACTGCTTTTGCCCGGCGGGCGAAACAAAAAAACCACAAACCAAATGGGTATGATCACGATTGAACCCAGCAGCACATTTGGCCAAGCCCACGCGAAGCCTTGCCTCGCGTATTCCTGAATGCGCTCGGTTGAGAGTCCGACCTCGCGCATCAATTGCTCGGCAGTGATGCCAAAGTGGGCCATGATAGTTCCCACCACCAGTGAGGCGACGGCAACTTTAACCAGAGTGCGAAAGAGAGGATTCAGCATTCGCACCCATCGCGCCGGCTCCCCGGCGGGTGATTCGTCTCCGATGGGACAATGGTCGAAGAGCCGTACGGCGGCACGGCATGAAAGTTGCGGTTATTCGGGCTTTCCCGTCGCCGGCTGCGTGGTCGACTGGTCGGCCGCCGGAGCAGTGCCCGTCCCTTGCGCCCTGCCGGTCAGCCGATCAATTGCCGAACGCACCGAATCACGGTCCCGGCGCTCCCGCACCGCATTGAGAAGCGGGGCGGCGGCGCCAGAGCGACGGATCAGTGCCTCGGGATCGGGCAGCATGATCGGGTCGTCCCAAGAGCCCTGCACGATGAATGGCAGTTCGAAAGGCGCAACGCCTGGCTTGGGCGGCGCAACGAGAGCGGCGGTACCCTTCAAGTCGAGTTCGCGCGCAGGGATCGACGCAGAACCAGCAAGCGCCAGAACGACGGCGGCGCCCTCGATCTTCACATCTTCGACGGTGACCGTGCCCTGGTTGACCTTTAGCGCCACGGTAATCTTGTCGTAAGGCGTACGTCCACTTCGGAACTCGCCGCCGCCCGATAAAGGCCGCCGCTCCAACCGACGCAGTAATTGTTCGACATTTAACCCGGCGAGTGCACCATTCGATCCGGTCAAGGTAGCCGTTCCGTTTAACGTGTGGGTCAACGCAAGGACGCTATCTCCGGTACCTTCAACCGCAAGTGCAATACTGCCTTTGCCTTCGAGCCGGCGGAGGCCGAACAACTGACCTAGGCAGCTTTCCAGATCGACGTCGGTAAACTGGAGCTGTGATTTGACGTCGACACCGCGGTCGAAGTTGGCGAGCGCCAGTGATCCCTTGACCACGCCGCCGTACGCTTGCGCCTCGCCGATCGTTACCACCAGGTGGCCGGCACGCAGATTCGCGGCAATGGCCGTGCGTCCGACTTTGGCGTTGGATACGACGACATTCCCTGCCGAAAGGCGCAGGTCGAGATCGAGCCCGGCGAGACCATCAAGCGTGATGATGCCATTGTTCCACGCGCGTTCGTTGGCGGCGAGGAGACGGACGGTCGAAACATAGGATGTTAGGTCGAGCGTGTCGGCGGCCAGTGTGCCTTGCAGTGTCTGCCGCCCATCTGCAGCAAAGGTGAGTACGCCCTCGGCACTATTGCCGTCGAGTTCAACATTGACGCTGGACAGACTGATCGTGCCGCCTACTACGTTGGTTCGCGCCTTGATCGCGAACCGGCCGAAGCCGCCCCCCGGCAAGGGCTTCTGTCCGGCCCAGACCAAAGCATTGCGCAGTGAAGCGGCATCCGCAGCTAGCGTGCCTTCGATTTTCACGGTCGGCCTGAAACTGACGGCACCTTCGAACGCCGCTTTCATCGGCGCGCCCGAGACGCGCAGCTTGACGCCGCTCCGGCTGCCGGCGAGTGCAGCGGGAAAATCGGCGAGCGTCATGCTCGCATCGATCGGCGCATCGTGCCAGATGAAGCGTCCGGTCGCGCCAAAACTTTTTGAAATTGACGGCCAAGCCAGCGAGAACTCTACGCCATACAACGTCTCAGTGAGTTTCCGTGTTTCGTCGTGTATTACGACGGTGCCGCCGTCGATACGCATCTCGGAGAATGCGGTGAGGCGATGCGGGTCCGTCTGGCTGCGAAGCAGCGCATCAATGAGGCCAGACCAATTCGACTGCCCGTTCGGCTGCAATTCGATCGCGATGCTGGGATGATCGAGAGAGACGTCTGCAATCTCCACGCGGCCAATGAGCAGCGGGAAAAAACGCAATCGTGCAGTCAACCGTTCGGCGGTAAGCGCCGGCTGCTTGCTATCACCGAGTACTACGTCTGCGAAGCTGACACTGCCGGTCGGAAAGAGCGAGACGCTGGCTTTACCGCGCAAAACCGGGTCGAGACCGGTGACCGCGCGTATTTCGCTCATGACCTGTTGGCGGACGGCATCGGCCGAAATCAGGTACCCTGCCGTCGTGAGAACGACCAACCCGCCTGCAATTACGGCGAGCAGCATAAATCCCAGGCGTTTCAAGCCGGTGGCCGCTGTCAAAGGGAGGGTTCCGGTTGGTTCGGCATCAAGCCGGCGGACTATATCATTGGTCCCGCTGCCGCCAACCTTGGATGGGCTATGTGACCCTTTCAAGGCTGGGCCAGCGCACCGGTAAAGCTACTGTGCATACGAGATCGGCTGCTGGCATCGGCGATTTCCGCGATCATTTTTTTGACGATCGCCTCGCCAAAGGAACTGAAATCCTTGGCTTCGAGCACAAAGCTGCCGGGCCCGCCGATCACATTGTCCCGATAATATTTTGCCAGTCCGCCAGGCGGATTTGTGTGCTCAGGATTCCATGGCAAAGGAGTCTCACTCAGAATCACCAACCCGTTGATGCTGATACCCAGGGCCAGCGCCTCGTCGCGCGCTTGTCCAACGTCCCGGCCGGCATTGTTGGTGCCGTCGCCGGAGACATCTATGGTGCGCCGATCGGCGCTAAATGGGGTGCGAGCAAGCTGCGCCACCGCGGCATCGATGCCACCACTGATTGAGGTCCGATCGGCGAAAGAGCGCGGCGATTCGAGCAGCCGGTCCCCGAACGATTGGGCCGCATTTGGCCCGTCAATCAACATCCAATCGATCACGACCTTCTGGTTGCCAAGCCCCGACCACTCCAAAAACAGCACACCGATGCGCCCGCGGCGTCCGGACTGAATCGCCTCTAGCACGCGAGGATTGGCGAGCGCTGCGGCATAGCCCTCCCGCTGAAGCTGAAACTTCTGGCTGTCGATACTGCGGGAAACGTCGGCAGCCAGCACCAGAAGAAGGTCAACGGGTTCGGCTGCCCGCAAGGGTGAGATGCCGAAAGTAGCGATTGCAATCGCCAAGACAATGGACATACGGCGGAACAATTGGCCCATGCAAAGAGCCTAACCGATTTTCGAATTATTGCGCCAGCACGCGTGTGGTTGGGAAAGCTACTTCGACCAGCGTTCCATCGCCGACTTCGCTGGCTATGCCAAAGCGGGCGTGATTGGCTTCAACCAGGGCTTTGGTTATCGGCAGGCCAAGGCCGGTTCCACCCCAGTGCAAAGCATTTGCGGCCTGACGGAATGGCTCAAGCGCGGTTTCTAAATCCTTCTCGCTCATGCCAGGACCGGTATCACGCACGCGCAGCACGACTTCTTGGTCGTCAGTCAAGGCGGTGGAGACGATGACCTGACCCCCGGCACCGGTGAACTTGATGGAGTTCGACAATAAGTTTAGCGCGATCTGACGCATTGAGCGTGCATCAGCGACAATCTGGGGCAGGTTCGCGGACAGCGCTGTACGAATAATGACGCGCTCGCGATTGGCTTGCTGCTGCATGATTGCGACGCATTGCTGGACCAGGTCGTTGAGGTTGACGTTTACGAAGGTGAGTTCAAGTTTTCCCGCTTCGATTTTCGAAAGGTCGACCAGATCGTTGAGAAGCGAGATCAGGTGCCCGCCGGATGCGTGGATGTCCTTCAGATATTGCCGGTAGCGTTCATTGCCGACAGGACCGAAGCGTTCGTCCATCATCACTTCGGAAAAACCGATGATAGCGTTGAGCGGTGTGCGAATTTCATGGCTGATTTTGGCAATGAATTCGGATTTCGCGATGGAGGCTTTTTCAGCCGCCTGCTTGGCGTCGGTTAGTTCTTCCGCCGTGCGTTTCCAGACAGTGATGTCGCGCAAAACCGCGCACAGCTTCTCGCCGTCCTCGATGCGGCCCATCGTGATGTATAATGGAACGAGTCCACCCTTACGCACGCAGCCAATCGCCTCGTAACCGGCATCGAGCATGCCCGCGCCAGTGCCGTTGGCGAGGCGCTCGAGATGGTCGAGTGCGGAGCGTCGACTTTCCGGCGCCAAGAGATCGCCAAACGAATGCTTCGCGAAGTCAGCAGGTTCGTAGCCGAAAAGCGCCTCGGCACTGCGATTGGCGGAAAGAATCCGACCAGTGCGATCAAGCACAAGCACCCCGTCAGTAGCGGTATCCAAAATCGACTTGAGTTCCCGGTTTTCCTTCTCCGCTGGATTTAGCGTGGCTTCTTCGGATTTTCCTTCGCTTACAGGCCGCGTATCGATCATCAGGACCAGCGCGTTCTCGCTATTCCAGGTCGTGCTGAACAAGCGGCCTTCGACTGGCCTTTGCGTGCCGTTGATTGTGGCGATCCTGAGTGATTTTCCGTTTCTGGTGTCCTTTGCGGAGGACTTGTCGGTGTTTTCGATGAACAGACTGTCGAGCCCGCCGGCCTCGTTCAGCGCTTCCATCGTGGAATAGCCCGTCCATTCAAGAAACGCCCGGTTCGCATAAATCAAACTGTTCAGGCGATAGACCAGGACGCCGATCGGCAAACGATCGAGAATTGTTCGACTATCCTGGGCATCGTGAACGACCTTTGGTGGCTCGCGTGCTGGTTGGCCAAGTGAGATTGGCGGCTGAGAATCAAAATCGTCCGCAGCGGGCGAACGGCCTTTGCTCGATGACTTCTTCAGGCGCTCACTCAGCTCGCGGGCAAGCTCTCGAAAAGCGCTGTTTTCATTGGCACTAAGGGTCGGCTTTTCGGCTGGCACCTCTGATATCGATGGCACCTTGGGTGCGGGTTCCGTTGCCGCCGGTCGTGGTGGAGCAGCGGGCCCTTTCCTGCGGCGCTGAAGTGCCTCCAGACGAGCCAAGTCGCGGCAAATGCCAAAGCCGCGGAATCCTTTAAATTGCCGATCACGGTCGAACACGGGCAGACCCGACATTTCGACCGCCAGGCGGTCGTCGATATCATCGAGCGGCCAAAACACGACGAGGCCGCTGAAAGTCTCCCGAGCTGTCAGTGCGTTTGCGATTTGGCCCTGCGGGTCGAGGCTCAGGCTTTGAGCGATCTCGATCCAATTGCGGCCGAGCACGGCAGCGGTTTTCTTTCCGACGAGATCAGCAAATTCCTGGCTTGCAAGGGTGAAGCAGGTGTCAGCATTAGTTTGCCAGACGAACCGGAATGGCACACGGTGTGAGTATGCCTCCAGTTCTAGAGGTTTCGGTATGTCTGGCGACGTCGCGTGAGGGCGCGGGCGCGGCGCGGCGGCCGATTTCGTCGACGGTTTAGTGAAGACGACGAGCAGCCCAAAAGTCGGACCTGCACCGAGCTTGACCATGCAGATAGTTCCGGACGAAATCTTGCCTTCGGCGATGCCATTCAGACTTGCTTCGCGGGCGAGCTTTTGTGCACCGAGCGCAACCAGGTCGCGTTTGTCGCCAATCAGCGCATCTGCCGCAGGCTGCGCCTCGATCAGCTCGCCATCGGCAGTGAAAATGGCCGCGGGCTGCCGTACATCTTCAAGCAAACGGCGCGCGCGTTCGGGTAACGCAAGATCTCTGCCGGCGCGCTCAGTCGACACAATGAATACGGCTGCACTGTTGTCGGCGAGCGTGATGCGCGAGCACAGGCATATTAACATGCTACCAATGCCCGCCCCAAAGCCGCGCAGCCGCTCAAGCCGTGGCGCACCTCCTTGCGGCAATGTCGTGGCCAGTCGTGAGATCTGGGCAGCCGCCGCGTGACGCGGCCCGAAGCGCAATGCCGCAACTGCCGCAGGCGAGGTCGCGTCGAAAATCGATGCGCCTATCGGATTAGCCCATAGAATATTCTTGCCGTCTGCGCTCCAAAGCCAAACGGGCGCAGGATTGAGCGCGTGCGCCGCCAATCGAGGATCACGCAAATATGCGGAGTGGAACTCGGATTTTGTCATCACGGGGTCGCAGAAATTACGGCTAATAAAACCTTAATACGGCTGACGGCGGGCGGCGTCCACGACGTGGGAACAGCTATCCAATGGCAAGCCGCAATAACCTTAATGCGACCGGGTCTCATGACTGGCGCAGGCGACGTGTCGACCTAAATAAGGTCGAGGCCGCCGGCAGACGCTGGTGGGACATGCAGGAGGGATGTGATGGCGAAGGAAGACAGCGCCCGGTTCGATATTTCGGCGGATATGCGCGCACTAGCGGAAAAGAGCGTCGAACAGGCGAAGCAAGCTTTCGATATTTTCATTTCAGCAGCCCAGCACGCCGTCAGCACCGCTGAAATTCAAGCGGCCAGCGCGCAGGCCGGCGTCAGGGAGGTGGGCGAACTCGCAATGAGCTTCGCAGAGCGGAACATCGCGTCTTCGTTCGAGTTTGTGCAAAAGCTGTTGCAGGCCAGAGAGCCGAAAGACGTGATGGCGCTGCACTCGGAGTACGTAAATACCCAAGTCGCGGCGCTCACCGACCAAGCCAAGGAACTGAGCAAACGCGCGACCAAGATGTCTGGGCAGCGAACCCAGCACTGACTTAGCGGGAGTCTCTGCACCGGCTTTTTGCCGGAAGGTCTTACTGCGATGCATTTGTGCATTGCAATATTTTTTGTTGCAATGCATCAAAACGAGGGGTACAAGCGTTACCTATAAGCCCGCTAGCACACGCGAAGTGTGTGGCGGCCCCGGAATACCAGGGCCGGTTTGCCGAGGGGACGGCCCAAAATCGCAGCGAAATTGCCCTCTTAGCCAAGGATGACTGCCATGCCCGAAGCCACCACTTCTTCCACGCCGAAATCCAAACCAAAGCCGGTCGCTGTAAGCGCCCCTGCTTTCGAAATGCCGAAGTTTGAAATGCCCAAGTTCGAAATGCCGAAATTTGAGGTACCGACGGCCTTCCGCGAATTCGCTGAAAAAGGCATCGCGCAGGCCAAGGAGAACTACGAGAAGGTCAAGAGCGCCGCTGAGCAGGCCACGGACGTGCTTGAGGATACCTATTCCACAGCCTCCAAGGGCTGCACGAGTTATGGGCTCAAGCTGATCGAGACCACCCGCGCCAACAGTGACGCTGCCTTCGATCTGATGAGCGAGCTGATGACCGCCAAGTCCTATTCAGAGGTGGTCGAACTCTCCAGCGCCTTTATGCGCAAGCAATTCGATGCCTTGACCGCGCAAAGCAAGGAACTCTGCGAGCATGCGCAGAAGGTCGCGACCGAAACAGCTGAACCGATCAAGGAAAGCATCAGCAGCACCTTCAACAAGGCTGCCTGAGTTTCCCGCGTTATCGCTTCGAGAATACTGGTGCGAGCCCGGACAGAGAATGTCCGGGCTTTCGTTTGAGTGGACAAATGGTGGATGGCCCGCTTGCCAAAAGGTCAAGCGGCACCTAGGTTCCGCCCGCTTGGATCGCGCCCCAAAGCCGATCGCGTGTGCAGGCGTAGCTCAGTTGGTTAGAGCGCTGGTCTGTGGAACCAGAGGTCGGTGGTTCAAGTCCACCCGCCTGTACCAGAAAAATCAAACGCTTAGGAAAAGGCGCCAAACGGACTTTTCGTCAGGGGTAACGCCCCGGGTAACATTTCAGCAGCGGAAGCGCCTCCTTTGCGAGCTAATCCCCGACGATCAGCAGACACAGCGGGCGTGAACTCTCAAGAAATTCTTATCGTAGGCGGCTATGGCGTCGTCGGTCAGCGCATTGCGGCCGAACTCGCGCCGGACTACCCCGACCGCGTCGTACTTGGCGGCCGTACTCTGGTCCGAGCGGAAGAGGTCGCAAAGGCGATTGGTCATGGCGTGCGCGGACGAAGGATTGACATTGCTGTGCCATCTTCGATCGCGGCAGCGCTGGAGGGCGTAGTAGTCGTAATCAGTTGCATCGATCAGCCTAACCGCGCACTTTTGTGGGCGGCGATCGATCGCGGGCTGAATTATACAGACATTACTCCGCACCTGACCGAGCTCGGGCGTGGTGCTGCATACGACAAGATCGATGCTGCGGCACGGGCGTCCGGCGCCAAGGTGGTGCTGGGAACTGGCCTCGTTCCTGGCATCTCGAACGTAATGGTGCGAGCGCTTGCCGATGCGCTTGACGGAGTCGACGAGATCGAAACAGTACTCTTGCTTTCCGCAAGCGATGTAAGCGGCCCAGCTTCGTTCGATTATTTTCTCCAAGAGCTATCAATGTCTTTTGACATTCGGGTTGACGGGGCGGACCGTCCGGCGCGCGCGTTCAGCGCTCCGCAGCTCGTCGAATTTCCACCGCCGATCGGCGCGCAGCTTGCATATCTTTTCCCCTTTTCCGATCAGGTGCTCTATCCCCGCACGATGGGCGTCAGGACCGCACTTACAAGGCTCGCCATTGAACCTGCGTGGCTTGCGAAAATTATTGCGGCAATGGTGCGTACTGGCGCCTCTCGCCTAATGGCGATCGAAGGAGTCCGTCATGTCATCGCATGGCGACGCCAGGATTATCCGTCGCGCAAGGACGCTCGGTTCGCGCTCCGTGTCGATGTCAGAGGGGGCGGACGATCGAGACGTGCGATACTTCTTGGTAACGCCCAGGCGGACGCGGCAGCTGCAGGAGCCGCAGGAGTGGCACGATTACTGATCGAGAGTGATTTTGTCGAACCGGGGGGCTGGATGCCTGAGCAGATCGTTGACCCCGCCGCGTTTTTGTCGCGTCTTGCTAAACGAGGGTTGGAGGTCGAGTTCCTGCAAGGCGGCTAGCCAAAAAAGTAGACGCCAAGATCCCGCGTACGAAAGATAGGAAAAAGATAGAAGCATGACAACGCGATTGTCTTTGCAGTCCGCTACGATAAGCCTGTGCCGCCTTAGCTTTTGGTGCCGACTCAAAAGCGCCGAATATGCGCTCTCATTTCAGCCTCGTTTGCAGATTATCCTTCTTTTTAACTTGAAATACGATAACCATTGAAACCTGAATGGCGCTTTGACATTGATCAAAGACCAATTGTCGTTGACGTGGGAATTAAGTCGGCACAATAAGGGTCTTGGATGCGTATCGCAAAAACGATCCTAGTGATTTTTGTCGGTCTGTCGGTGGCAGTGCTGCCGGCAGCCGTCGGTTTTGCCGGCGCGCCGCAGATGGCGTCTGTGTCCATGCTCGATTGTGATCATCATATGCACGCGCCGGATGGCCAGACGCAAGATTCTGGCAGCGATTGTCTTTCAATGGCCGGCTGCATGCTCCACTGTTTTAGTTTCACCGGGGTCGTAGCAGCCGCCGTCGCTTTTGTGCCTGTTGCCAGCGCGACGCTTCAACCCTTGCGGGCTAATGATCAACTTTCACCGCAATTAGGTTCGCTTCCCTTCCGACCTCCTCGCGTCTGATCTCCAGCAAGTGTGAAGGCGGGCTTCAGGCCCGCACCCGTATTCGGCCGCGCCAGATCTCTGTCGCGCGCGCCGTCAACGCATACACACGAGGAGATTGATCATGCCTGCTAAATACCTGCTCGCTACCGCATGTGCGGTTGCGCTGAACCTGACCGCCGTCGCCGCTTTCGCTGGCGCCAACGACTACACGTTCGAGCCGCTGGCGGCCGAAATCAAAAAAGGGGATGACGTCGTCGTCGCGCTGCGTCTAACGCATAAACCGAGCGGCAAGCCGGTTGCGGACGCTGTCATCATCCGCACCCGTGTCGACATGGCGCCCGACGGCATGGCCGACATGGTGTCGCCCGTAGCATCGTTGGCGAGCACTGAACCTGGCATCTACGCGTTCAAGACCGATCTGCCGATGGCGGGACGGTACCTGGTCAGCGTTGCGGCCAAAGTGCAGGGCGAACCGGAAACGGTCGTCGGCAAGGTCATCGTCAAAGCGGTCAAGTGAGCGGACGCTCCTGCGCCGATTTTGCGCGAGAGGCGATCGCATGCGGTCCGTTAGCCCCGGCAACTGACGACACGAGGAAATGCCATGACACAACGTTTTACAATATTCGCCGTGACGCTCGCTCTTTCAGCATCTGCTGCGGGCGGTTACTTGTATTGGAACCGGTCGGCGATCCCGGCCGCGTCTGCCCAAATCACCGCCGCGACGGCGGCTGAAAGAAAAATTCTTTATTACCGCGACCCAAGCGGAGCACCATCCTGGTCGGCCACTCCGAAGAATGATGCGCAAGGCCGCGCTTTTGTCCCGGTCTACGACGACGCGGAGCCTACATTCGACCCGCCTGCGAAGCCGGCGGTCGCACAAAGTGGCCGCAAGATTCTTTTCTACCGCAATCCCATGGGGTTGCCGGACACCTCACCGGTGCCGAAGAAAGATTCAATGGGGATGGATTACATCCCGGTTTACGAAGGCGATGCACAGGAGCAGGGCGGCACCATCAAATTAAGCGTCGAGCGCATTCAGCGCAGTGGCGTGCGCACCGAAGCGGCGCAATCTCTTGTGTTGACACAGCCAGTGCGTGCCGTTGGCGCAGTGGCCATCGACGAGCGGCGGCTCACCGTCGTGTCGATGCGGTCAGATGGCTACATCGAAGACTTGTTCGCCAATACGACCGGTCAACACGTGCAAGCCGGTGAGGCGTTGTTTCGGGTCTATAGCCCGGAAATTCAACAGGTGATCAGCGACATGTTGGTTGCCAAGAGCTGGTCCCAGCGCGGCTCAGCAGAAACGGGCGCGGGGAAATACGACGGCGCCATGCAACGACTGCGCAATCTCGGTCTGTCCGAGAGTCGTATCCGCGAAATACGCGACGGCGGCGTCAATCCGCGTACGATCGATTGGCCGTCGCCCGCGTCCGGAACCATCATCAGCAAACGCATCGTCAACGGCCAGCGTATTGCCGCCGGTGACGAACTCTATCGTATCGCCGACCTGTCGCAGGTTTGGGTCATCGCTGACGTCGCAGAAGGCGATCTCGCTGATATCAAACCCGGCACGCGCGCGACCGTGACCTTCCGTGCCTATATGGGCGAGCCGGTCGAAGGCGTCGTCACCTTCATCTATCCAGAAATGCGCGCGGAGACGCGCACCGCTCGCGTCCGCGTAGAGGTGCCCAATCCGGAGGGCCAGCTCAAGACCGACATGTATGCCGATGTCGTTTTCCAGGTCGGTGGGAGCGGTAACGCGGTAATTTCAGTTCCTTCCGGCGCCATTATCGACAGTGGAACCCGACAGGTCGTACTGGTGGCCAAGGGCGACGGCCGCTTCGAACCGCGCCCGGTGAAACTTGGCCGCCGCGGAGATGGCCGCGTCGAGATCGTCGAAGGGTTGGTGGCTGGCGAGGAGGTTGTTACCTCGGCGACTTTTCTGATCGACGCGGAAAGCAATCTGCAGACGGCGCTCAAAGCGTTTATCAGACCTGAGCCGCCCAAATGATCGCAGCCCTGATCCGCGGATCGGCGCGCAACCCCTTCCTTATCGGGTTGACTGCGTTCTTTCTCACGCTCGCAGGCCTTTACGCGGTCGCGCGGGTGCCGCTGGACGCGATTCCGGATCTCTCCGATGTGCAGGTTATCGTCTACACGGAATACCCCGGGCAGGCGCCGCAGGTGGTCGAGGATCTCGTCACCTATCCGCTGACTACGGCGATGCTCAGCGTGCCGAAATCGCGGGTGGTCCGCGGCTTCTCGTTCTTCGGCGTTTCCTTCGTTTACGTCATCTTTGAGGATGGCACCGATCTTTATTGGGCGCGCTCGCGTGTGCTGGAATATCTCAATTCCGCAACCCGCCGGCTGCCCTCCGGGGTCGCCCCCAGCCTCGGCCCGGACGCCACCGGGGTCGGCTGGGTTTATCAATACGTCGTGCGCGGCGCACAAAAGAGCCTCGCCGAACTGAGGAGCACCCAGGACTGGTACCTGCGCTTTGGCTTGAGCAAAGCGGAGGGCGTTGCAGAAGTCGCCAGCGTCGGCGGATTCGTCAAGCAGTACAGCGTGGTGATCGATCCGCGCCGATTGCAATCGCTCGGAATTTCTCTGGCCAAAGTGCGCGAAGCATTGCGCGCGAGCAATATTGATGTCGGCGGCCGCACGGTTGAACTGGCAGAGACCGAATTCGCCGTGCGCGGTCGCGGCTATGTCAAGTCAATCGCCGATATCGAGCAGATTGTGGTCAAGACCGAGCGTGGTGTGCCGGTTCAACTCCGCGATGTGGCGCGCGTCGAGCTTACGCCGGATGAGCGCCGCGGTATCACCGAAATGAACGGCGAGGGAGAAGTGGTCACTGGCATCGCGATTCAACGCTTTGGCGAGAACGCTCTCACGGTGATCAAGAACGTGAAACAACGCCTCGCCGAACTGGCGCCGAGCCTGCCGGAAGGGGTCACCATCGATGCAGTTTACGACCGATCGGAGTTGATTTACCGCGCAATCGATACGCTCAAGCGCACATTGGCGGAAGAAAGCGTCATCGTCGCCCTGGTGTGCTTCGTCTTTCTTGTGCACGTACGTAGCGCGCTGGTCGCGATCATCACCTTGCCGCTCGGCGTCCTCATCGCTTACCTGTGCATGTATCTGCTGGGCTTGAGCTCTAACATCATGAGCCTGGGCGGCATCGCGATCGCCATTGGCGCAATGGTCGACGCCGCGATCGTCATGATTGAAAACGCCCATAAGCATCTGGAGCGTGCCTCGCCGGACAAGCCCCGTACCGAGGTGTTGATCGAGGCAGCAATTGAGGTCGGGCCTGCGCTGTTCTTCAGCCTCCTCGTCATCACGGTGTCGTTCCTGCCGATCTTCGCGCTGGAGGCGCAGGAAGGGCGAATGTTCAAGCCGCTCGCCTTCACCAAAACCTTCTGCATGGCAGCGGCCGCGCTGCTATCAGTGACGCTGGTACCCGCATTGATGCCGCTATTCGTGCGCGGCCGGATCATGCCCGAACACCGAAACCCGGTGAATCGGGCCTTGATGTGGATTTACCGGCCGGTGATCCGCATTGCATTGCGATTTAAGACCGCAACCATCGCAATCGCACTGCTTGTGCTGCTGGCCAGCCTGTGGCCGGCATCTCGCCTCGGCAGCGAGTTCATGCCGACGCTCAATGAGGGCACGCTGTTCTACATGCCGACAACTTTGCCCGGGCTTTCGGTCACCAAAGCTGCAGAACTGGTGCAAACGCAGAACAAAATCATCAAGGGCTTCCCCGAGGTCGCTTCGGTGTGGGGTAAGGCCGGGCGCGCGAATACTGCCACAGACCCGGCACCAACCGAAATGTTTGAGACCATCATCAACCTGAAGCCTGAGCGGGACTGGCGGCCAGGGCTGACCATCGAAAAGCTCATCGCCGAAATGGACCAGGCGATGCAGTTTCCCGGTGTGTCGAATGCCTGGACTATGCCGATCAAGGCCCGCATCGATATGCTTGCCACCGGCATTCGCACCCCGGTGGGCATCAAGGTCTACGGCCCCGACCTTGCTGAATTGGAACGGCTTGCCCGTTTGATCGAGGCGGTCGTGCGAACGGTCCCCGGAACAACCAGCGCTTTCGCCGAACGCATTATTGGCGGCTACTATCTCAATATAGACCCGGATCGAGCGCAGCTCGCCCGGTATGGTTTGATGATCACTGACGTGCAGGACATGATCGCGAGCGCGCTCGGCGCCGACGCGGTCACTACGACGGTCGAGGGGCGCGAGCGCTACACGGTGAGCCTGCGCTATCCGCGCGAATTGCGTAGCGATCCGCAATCGATCGCAAGCGAGGTGCTCGTTCCTTTGCCCAATGGCGGCACCGTTCCGTTAGGGCAGGTTGCCAAGGTGGAACTTGCCAAGGGGCCCGCTACCATTCGAACGGAGAATTCACAACTAGCCGCCTACATCTACGTTGATCTACGAGACCGCGACCTCGGCGGTTACGTCGCCGACGCGCAGAAGGCGGTTGCTGCACAGGTCAAATTGCCGGTCGGCTACTATGTCACCTGGAGCGGGCAGTTCGAGTACATGGAGCGGGCCTATGCGCGCCTCAAAATCGTTGTACCGATTACCCTGCTTATCATTGTTCTCTTGCTCTACCTGAATTTCCGTCGCGTAACCGAAACCCTGATCGTCATGCTTTCGGTGCCATTCGCCCTGGCTGGCGGCTTGTGGCTTATGTGGTGGCTTGACTTCAACCTTTCGGTGGCGGTGGCAGTCGGTTTTATCGCGCTTGCCGGCGTCGCCGCGGAAACCGGCGTCGTGATGTTGATCTATCTGGACAATGCGCTGACGGATCTGAAAGCGAAGCGCGTAGGCGAAGGTGTAGAATTCACCCGCGATGATCTCTATTCCGCAATTATGGCTGGCGCAGTCGAACGAGTACGCCCGAAGATGATGACCGTTGCGGCAATAATGGCAGGGTTGCTACCGATCATGTGGAGTCATGGAACTGGTGCCGAAGTGATGCAGCGAATTGCTGTGCCGATGATCGGCGGCATGGTGTCGTCGACACTCCTAACGCTAGTCGTCATTCCTGCAATTTATGCCACGGTGAAAGGTTTTCGCAAATGATGAAGTTGAATTTGACGGCAGTAACTGTTGTGCTCGGTTTGGCCGCGGCAATGTTCGCTGCCGCTGCTCATGAGGATGAAAAGTTCTCGGCCGGTGAACCAGGCGATCCGAAACAGCCGGCGCGTGTCGTCAAGGTGATCATGCGGGAGGACGGCAAGAAAATGCTGTTCGAGCCCGCACATATCACGGTCCACAAAGGCGAGCAGATCCGCTTCGTACTTAACAATGACGGGACGGAATCACATGAGTTCGTGCTTGCGACGGTCACTGAAAATCGAAAACACGCGCAATTCATGAAAAAACATCAGCATATGGAGCACGACGACCCGAACGCCAAGCGCCTAACGCCATTCACCGAAGGAGAGATTGTGTGGAAATTCACCCGTCGGGGGACATTCGAGTACGCGTGTCTCATTCCAGGGCATCACGAAGCCGGCATGCATGGCACGATTGACGTGAAGTGAACGGGGGCTGCCGAATGTCCGTTTTGGGTCATTAGCGGACATCACGTCCTATTTAGCGCACGTCAAAGCTGGCGCGAGGCGTATTTGTATCAGCAGCTTGATAAACGCCGCCGAAGCGCTTCGCGCGTAAAACAGATGCCGCGCGTGAGCCATTGCTGCAGGACCCGACGATGGCGGCGAGATCACGACCTCGCAGATATATCATTTTTGGGGTCAACCCGCCGTGCTGTGTGATCCAGGCGCGCACAGGAGCCGGATAGGTCTTCATCAGATCTTGCGTCCCGGACGCGCTGACGACGCGCTTGCCGGAGTTATCGAACATCCATGCGGCATGGAAGCCAAGCACCGCATTGTGGGTGGCACAGATTCGGTCGCTCGGCACCAATCCGAGCACCATTGTGCAGGCCGAAACGCATGTGCCGGCGATGACGACGGGCTCGCCGGAGTCGCGGACCTGTCGGAAGCGCGCCATGTAGTCCTGCATCTTACCGCCAATGTCGTTGCTGATAATTACGGTCGCGGAAGCCGATGTGACGGTCAGCGCCGATATAACGGCGGCAGCAATTAGGCGCGCTCGCATTTCGTTTTCCCGGCTCTATCTGATCAATCTTGGGCGATCCCTCGCAAATCGCGTGCCATTGGCCGATGCACTTTTAAACGTTTCGGCTAAGGATCTGATTTGAAGTCACTTTTCACTGGAGGCGACGTCGCTTCGCACGGCTCTCGTTTGTGCCGCGAATAAGACGCTCGCTTCGAAGCCTAAAAAATAGGCATTAGCACAGGCCGTTCGCGCCGCTTTCATCACTGCCCCTTTGATGAGGATCAATTACGACAAACCTTGCAACCTATAACGTGCCCAGCGTCCTGCGACAGAGAGCGCGTATCAGGCGCTTTCGAAAAAACGCCGGAGAAAAATCATGACTATGAAATACATCCTTGCCGTCGCGCTCATTGCACCGCTTCTGACCGTGTCCAGCATGGCTCAACAGCAGGTGTACCAAGGCGGCCCTAAATCGAGTGTTGCGACGCGGCAGATCAGCAGCGGGAGCGATATCTACGCGATGGGTGTCAAAGCCAAGAAATCCCATGCTTATCGCGGTGGCCCGCAGACGGTTGTTCCGCACGGTAATTGAGTTCTTTGCTCAATTCCGGTGATTTCATTAAGTCGTAGCGTGCCAATTGCGCGCGGTGTTTGCTTTGCGGTAGCGAACGCTCGTCGGCGTGATGGCACATGGATAACAGGGCGCGCCCATCTTGTTCCTCGCTGAATGGCCATTCATGGAACGGCTGGTCTTGTTTTTGAGTTGATCAGTCGTTCGAGCGACCTCGATGAAATAGCAAATCAACCATCGAAAATAGGGAGGACACACATATGTTGCGCACAGTATTTGCGATCGGAATTGCAGGTCTGATTTTTGCGGGCGGGTCCGGAACTACCCAAGCGGCACCTATCCTCCCGCTTCCTGCGGCTGCCACCGCCGGCCTCGATAATTTGACGGACGTGCAGTGGGGGCGACGCTGCTGGCGTGACCGCTGGGGACGCGTGCACTGTCGCGGTGGTCGTCATTGTTGGTGGGATCGCTGGGGCCACAGGCACTGCAGGTGGTGATTTCAAACCTCGTGACTTAGCGGATGCTGAGCGCCGTCATCGGCCAATGTCCGCTTTGGGTCAAAAGCAGACATTTGCGCTACAAAACGCCATGTGTGGTTTACCGCCAAAAGCGGACATCACGAGCCTGCGGTCTTTGCTTGATTTACCTCAATGCCAAGAATCAGATTGCTGCGATTCTATTTAATTATGCGCAGACAGATTTTTATCGCCTTGGCGGTGATTATATTTGCAGTATTCGCCCACGCCCAGGGGACTTTTCAAGGCCGTGGTGGACCCGTCCAACTGACTCTTGGGAAATTTGAACATAACGTCTTTGACGCTCCCACAATTGTCTTCGAGGTGAAGAACGGCACTGGCCGACTTTTGACGTGGGTAACGGTCGAATGCGGTTTTTACTCAGCCGATAACAATTTGATCGCAGCAGATCACGCGCTACTTAGAAATATACTCCCTAACGAGGTAGGTGTAGGCCACTCATCCGCAACTCCCACCGCGCGTGACGCGGTTAGTGCTCGGTGTC
>DAHUXA010000420.1 GCA_027307405.1 Hyphomicrobiales bacterium
GAGCCGCGCGGCGATCTCCTTCAACGCAGCCGCCACCTCGAGCGCGTGCGCGCGGCTCTCGAGCTGGCATGGGCCGGCGATGATCGAGATCGGCAAGTCGTTGCCGAATTTGACCGATCCTGCGCTGACGACCGGCGCGGCTGCAATATTGGCGTTCAAGGCATCATCCTTTTTGAAGGCGGACCATGCCGGGCGGCGGCAGGCGGATCAACCCTCCAGCGGCCTCGAATATCAGGGTTGCGCTGCGGGCGATATCCGGTGCCGCCAGGAGACATCGGTCACTTCATCGCCGAGAACGCGGTCGGCGCCAGCATCTGATTGACGATGTTACCGACGATCTGGCCGTCCTCCTCGGTCTTGGCCCGTGCGGTGATCCAGTCGGGATCGTTCTGAAACGCTGCCCATTTCTTCTCGCGCTCGGCGAGCGACTCCCATGCCAGGAAATAGGTCAGTTCCTGATTGGATTCGCCGACCAGCGTGGTGAAGAAGCCGACCGGCCGCAGCCCGTGCTTCTCCCACAGTTTCAGCGTGGTGTTCTCGAAGCGCTTCAACAGCGCCGGCAGCCGGCCCG
>DAHUXA010000421.1 GCA_027307405.1 Hyphomicrobiales bacterium
ATCCCCGCGAAAGCGGGGGTCCAGCACTGACTTCGTAACGGCCCCGGATCTGCGGTGCGTCATTTCATGCCGCACCGCGTCCGGGGCACGCAAGTTGCCCGTGTCCCGGGCGCAGCGCAGCACGGAGCCATAAGCGCGTTTTACGCGCGTCTTCGAAGCGCTATGGCGAGTGGTGCGCTGCAGACCCGGGACCGTTACGCCACGGACAATGGTTGTTCGTCAGTTCGACGAGGCCAGGCTCGGCTCGCGCCGCCAGGTCGGCGGAAGCACATTGTAGCGCCCGATGTGCGCCTGCAATTGATTGAGCAGGCGCTCGACTTCGACGGCCTGCGTCGACGGCGTCGTGATCACCAGGCGCTCGAGCGCGAAGCGATATGACGCCACCCGGTTGGCGAGGCTTATGCGCACGATCGCCACGACGTGCTCGTTCTCCCGGATGCGGCGGAAGGCGTTGACCTCCTCGCCTTTGCTCAAGCCCGAGACATAGGCGAGACTCTTCTGCCGCTTCTGGTCGATGTCGATCACGCGCCCGGCGGTCTCGAAGAATTGCGACAGGCGCGTTGTGTCATTG
>DAHUXA010000422.1 GCA_027307405.1 Hyphomicrobiales bacterium
GGCCTGTGAACCGGTAATCAAACCGTATATTGCGGCCCTCATCCCAGCCAAGTTCGTGAAGACGCTGCCTGAAGGCCGAAAGATAGTCTTTCGCCGGAGGTTCACGGTCGTCAGGAAAGGGTATCAATACAGCGACATGCCGCACGCGCCCAGTCTGTTGCGCGCGCGCTGCGAGCGACCAGGTGACCGCGGCACTGCCGAGAAGCGTTAAAAACTCGCGCCGTCTCATAGCCGCCCCTTGAGGCCGGAAAGGGATTGCCCAGTATACCGAAAGAGGGCGATGTCCGCTTTGGGTCATTAGCGCACAATCCATCTCAGGTCAGAATCGACTGTTGTCCGCTTTGGTCCAATAGCGGACAAACTCGGGTGCGGTCGGGTTGTCCGCTAAGTGCCAAAAGCAGACATCAACTATAAAAAGGTATTCAGAAGTAGATTTTGAAAAGGAGGCCGCCTTAAGGGCGTAAGGCGACCACCGGCTGGACAAGGTTGTTTTCGGGACCGACGAGCACGTACTGCGCTAAAAGTCGCTTAGGCCGCACCGGTCTTAACCAGCCGAGCAATAGCTT
>DAHUXA010000423.1 GCA_027307405.1 Hyphomicrobiales bacterium
CGCGCGAGAACGGCATCCCCGCCCTCGGCCTGTGCCTCGGGCTGCAGTGCATGGTCATCGAATACGCGCGACACGAGAGCGGCCTGGCCGGTGCGTCATCGTCGGAGTTCGACCCCGACACCGAATTCCCGGTCATCGCCACGATGGCCGAGCAGGTGGAGATCATCGCCGGCGGCGACCTCGGCGGCACGATGCGCCTCGGCCTCTACCCCGCGACGCTCGCCGAAGGCTCCATCGTCTCCGAACTGTACGGCGCGGGGGAGGCATCCGAACGCCACCGCCACCGCTACGAGGTCAACAACGGGTACCGGGAACAGATCGCCGACGCCGGCCTCTGGTTCTCCGGGACCTCGCCCGACGGACACCTGGTCGAATACGTGGAGCTTCCACGCGAAGTGCACCCGTTCTACGTGGGAACCCAGGCGCACCCCGAACTGCGTTCGCGTCCCAACCGGGCGCACCCGCTGTTCCGCGGGCTCGTCGGAGCCGCCCTCGACCGCCAGAAGGCGAGCAGGCTCTTCGAAGTGCCGCAGGACGCCTGAACAGGTGGGAGCCCACAGCGAC
>DAHUXA010000424.1 GCA_027307405.1 Hyphomicrobiales bacterium
GTTACGCAGCGTTTGCGAAAAGCTGTCCGGAGCGGGGGAATGACTTACGTCGTCGTCGAAAACTGTATTAAATGCAAGTACATGGACTGTGTGGAGGTATGTCCGGTGGACTGCTTCTACGAAGGCGAGAATATGCTCGTCATTCATCCCGACGAGTGCATCGACTGTGGCGTCTGCGAGCCGGAATGTCCCGCCGAGGCGATCAAGCCAGATACTGAGACGGGGCTTGAAAAGTGGCTGGAACTGAACGCCGAATACGCAAAGACATGGGCCAATATCACGGTCAAAAAGGACGCGCCGGCCGACGCCAAGGATTGGGACGGCGTGCCGGACAAGTTCAAGAAGTTCTTTTCGCCAAAGACTGGAACTGGTGACTAAACTTGCCAGCTCGGACCCCTGCACCACCACGCCGCTGCGGCCATGTGTGGCTTCGTCGGAGGGCGTTAACCGATTCGGCAGAATGGCGAGATTGTCGCACGGGAATTGTTGTTTTGCGTCGCGATAACGCTTTGATTCCGCCTAAAAATGTGCTATATGAATAAAAATGACGTTGCCACCGGTGC
>DAHUXA010000425.1 GCA_027307405.1 Hyphomicrobiales bacterium
CCGGCAGAGGCCTTGATCATCACCGGATAGCCAATCTCATCGGCGATCTTGACCGCTTCCTTGGCATCCTTGATCACGCCGAGGTGACCCGGCACGGTCGAGACCTTGGCCTTGGCCGCAAGCTTCTTCGACTCGATCTTGTCGCCCATGGCGGCGATCGCAGCCGGGTTCGGCCCGATGAAAACGATGCCGGCCTTGGCGAGCCCTTCCGCAAAGGCGGCCCGCTCGGAGAGGAAGCCGTAGCCCGGATGAATCGCTTCCACGTTCGTGATCTCGGCCGCGCTGATCACCGCCGGAACATCCAGGTAGCTGCGCGAGCTCTTGGCGGGGCCGATACAAATGGCTTCGTCCGCGAAGCGCACGTGCAAGCTGTGGCGATCTGCCTCGGAATAAACGGCGACCGTGCGAATACCGAGCTCCTTGCAGGCGCAGATGACTCGGACGGCGATTTCGCCGCGGTTGGCGATCAGGATCTTGCGGAACATATCAGCGCGGCCGGATGGCGAACAGAGCTTCTCCGTACTCTACCGCGCGCCCGTTTTCCATCTACTTGCTGACGAC
>DAHUXA010000426.1 GCA_027307405.1 Hyphomicrobiales bacterium
GACAAGGTCGAGTGGTTCACCGCGGATCATGAAACCGCGGGCAGCGACGATCTCTGCTTTCTCACCACGAGCACGCCGGACCAGGTGGTCGCGCATCTGAAGGCGCATGGCGTGGCGATCGAGGAAGGCCCGGTCAGGAAACAGGGCGCCCGCGGCACGCTGCGGTCGGTCTACTGCCGCGATCCCGACGGCAGCCTGATCGAGATTTCGTCGTATGAGGATGGCGCGTGCTAACGCACGATGCCTGCACTGAGGCCTCGTCATGCCCGGGCTTGTCCCGGGCATCCACGTACTAGAAGCCATGCGGCAAGAAAGACGTGGATGGCCGGGTCAAGCCCGGCCATGACGAGAGAAGATTCCGGATTTGCGCCGCGCGCAATCCGATGGCAGAACTATTCTCAAAACAAGACACGAGAAGCGGCCCACAAAGGGCTGCACGGGAGGATTTGATGCCGGAATCACAGGCGCCGGGCGTGGTCGGACCGTTTGCCGGAATGGACGTGCCGTGGCTGTTGCGGATGCGAGCCGAGACCCGCCGCGACCATCCGTTCCTGATCTGG
>DAHUXA010000427.1 GCA_027307405.1 Hyphomicrobiales bacterium
CGGCGACCAGTTCGGCCTGCTCCTGATGTCGGAACAGGACCCGGCGCGCATCACCGCCTTCGCCGAGACCATCCGCAAGACCATCCGCGCGCCGATCGCCTTCAACGACCGCGAGATCTTCCTCACTGCCTCGATCGGGCTGGCGCTCTCCGACCCGCAGACGCAATTGTCCGACGAGATCATCAAGGACGCCGAGCTTGCGATGTATCATTCCAAGCGGATCGGCGGCGACCGCATCGACGTCTACAAGCCGGCGATGCGCGCGCGGAAAACCGACCGACTGACGCTGGAAAGCGAATTGCGCCGCGCCATCGAGCGCGAGGAAATCACCATCCTGTACCAGCCGATCGTGCGGCTGGAAGACCGTTCGATCGCCGGCTTCGAGGCCCTGGCGCGCTGGGATCATCCCAAGCTCGGGCGGATGTCGCCGGTGGAATTCATCGCCATCGCCGAGGAGATCGGCCTGATCGTCGATCTCGGCATGTTCGTGCTCGACCGGACCGCCAGGCAGCTTTCGATCTGGCAGCGCGCAATGCGCTCGCGCGAGCCGATCT
>DAHUXA010000428.1 GCA_027307405.1 Hyphomicrobiales bacterium
AACATGCTGGTAGTGTCCAACGCCATGCCGGTGAAGACCGTTCAGGAGTTCATAGACTACTGCAAGGCCAACCCGGGCAAGATCTCCTATGCCTCGTCGGGCAACGGCACCTCGGTGCATATGTCGGCCGAACTGTTCAAGGCGATGACCAAATGCGACATGGTGCACGTGCCCTATCGCGGATCGGCGATCGCATTTCCGGACATCATTTCCAACAAGGTGCAGCTGATCTTCGACAATCTGCCGTCGGCGCTGGAACAGTCGCGCTCGGGCACGGTGCGCGCGCTCGGCGTCACCTCGCCGCAGCGCTGGCCGGGCGTGCCGGATGTTCCCGCCATCGCCGAAACCGTGCCGGGCTTCGAATCGGTCGGCTTCTATGGTATCTCCGCGCCCAAGGGCACCCCGCCCGAAATTGTCAATACCCTGAACAAGGCGGTCGGCGAGGCGCTGAAGGATCCCAAGCTGGTCGAACGGCTCTCCGCCGTCGGCGGCATCCCCAAGCCGATGACCCCGGCCGAGTTCGGCAAGTTGATCTCGGACGAGACCGAGAAGTG
>DAHUXA010000429.1 GCA_027307405.1 Hyphomicrobiales bacterium
TTCGGCCGCTCATGGAGAAAAGCAGACATTGATCCGCACCAGCGCCGAATGGCTCGGTAGCGTTTGACCCAACTGTATGGACCGGCCGTGTGTTGCAAGCCCGATGTGAGCGACGGAGGAGGTTGGTCTTGCGCATCTGTATCCGGCCCGTGAGTAGAGCTTTGGTGCTCTTGGCCATAATGGATATCCGCGCGCATCCGCTCTCATTCTCAAACAGGCCCTAAGAGGCCGATAGGTTCTCCAGATCACGGATGCGACGGCGAGACCGTTTCTCCATCTCCTCAATCCGACTCGCAGACCTCGGTAGTCCGTTGAGCGCTATAGTTCGCCCCAAAAGCTCTTACGCTGCCTGTATTGCGACGCGCGTTTCGTAATTGCGCCTTTGGGCCAAGACCGTCCAGGCGATGCGCGCCAGCTTGTTAGCGAGCGCGGTTGCCAAAACATTGTGATGCAGGCGCTTCGCCGCGGCAGTAAGCCACGGTCCAAAGCTATGTCTTGCCCAATTTGTTGGTCTGAGCAGGATCACCCGGGCGCCCTGTATGAACAGTGTGCGT
>DAHUXA010000042.1 GCA_027307405.1 Hyphomicrobiales bacterium
GCACATGCTGGCATCAATGCTGCTGTCGCGCGGAATACCAAAAGCGGCCCCCTTAAGCTGATCGAAATCCATCGCGAGGACATCGACAGCTTGCCTGCGCTGATGGCACTCACTCGCGGCTCGCTGCACCGCTTTATCGTGTTCTGCGACGATCTATCATTTGATGCCGAGGACACCACCTACAAGTCGCTTAAAGCGGTACTGGAAGGCGGCATCGAGGGACGACCAGACAATGTTATTTTCTATGCGACGTCGAACCGCCGCCATCTGATGTCGCGCGACATGATGGAGAACGAACGCTCGACGGCGATTAATCCTGGTGAAGCCGTCGAAGAAAAGGTGTCCCTGTCCGACCGTTTCGGACTGTGGCTCGGGTTTCACCGCTGTAGCCAGGACGAATATCTGGCAATGGTCGAGGGTTACGTGACCTTCTATAAAATCCCGGCGCAGGGCGAAGCGCTACACCGCGATGCGCTCGAATGGTCGACCACGCGCGGTTCCCGCTCAGGTCGCGTGGCGTGGCAATTCGTGCAGGATTTGGCCGGACGGCTCGGTGTCGCGCTGAAAGGTTAGGCGCCGCCGAGGTATTGAGTCGGGTCGACTGGCGTCGAACCTTTCCGGATCTCGAAGTGCAATTGCGGCGAGGTTACGTTGCCGGTTTGCCCCGCGTGCGCGATCACCTGCCCGCGCTTGATCGTGTCGCCGCGCTTGACCATTAACTCGCTCGCATGGGCGTACGCAGACACGAACCCGCTCGAGTGACGGATCAACACCAGGTTGCCGTAGCCTTTGAGCTCATTGCCGGCGTAAGCAACCACGCCATCGTCGGCCGCTTTGATTGGCGTGCCTTCTGGTACCGCAAGATTGATCCCGTCATTCTGGGTACCGTTTGGTTTGCTGCCGAATCCCGCAATGACCCGGCCGCGAACTGGCCAACGGAACGACGGCATCGCGCCGCTCGGTTCCGCGGTCTTGACTACAGTTTCGGTCGTGCGTGGTTCTTCCTTCGCAACGTGCACAGTCTGAACCTGCGCGCTCGCAACTTTCACTGCCGGTGTCGGGCGCGATTGCACGACCTGAGGTGTCGGCACCGGAGCCGGAGTCGCCGTCTCCACTGGATGTCCACCTGCTGGAATGGTCAGTCGATCGCCGACGCTGAGTTTCGCGGTAGACTGAATATGATTTGCGCGCGCCAGCGCAGTCAACGCCACACCGTTGCGGCGCGCGATGCTCATGAGCGTATCGCCGGACTGAACGACATGGACCTTGCCACCAGCGGCAGCTTGCATTGGCGCATGCGTGGCCGCTGATTGCGTCGCGCTCGCTACATAGCGTGGGATAACGAGGCGCTGGCCAGGTCTTATCTGACCAGCATCGCGGATGCCGTTGGTCTGCATGAGTGCAGACACGGGTACGCCATGCTTGCGAGCGATGCTCTCAATGGTTTCCCCATAACCGACGGTTACGGGAGAACCACCGTTCCAGGTCCAATGACCCGACGATGCCGGAGCACTCGCCGATCCAGTGATGTCTGAGTATTGATTGCCTGAGCGATAGGTGCCCAAGCTTTGCGCGCGATAGGTTCCGGGTGCGGCTGAAACCGTCGCAGGCTGGCTCACTGCCGGCAGCGGTTGCGCTTCGACGCGGCTCGGCACCGGAGGTGCGTAGACCGAATTGGCGACGTTTTGCGGTGGAGCCGGACGATCGGTGTCGTAGGAACTGGAGGTGAAGCGCGCGGAGTCCGAGCAACCGGCGGCGGCGATACCAACCAGGGCGAGAACTACAACGCGCGGCCAATCACGCGAGCGAGACTCCACCTTGGGACGCGGCATTTGGTTACTCACTCATACGCATGAAACGTAGAGTTTGAAATAAAGCAGCCGCGAGTAAACAAGGCTTTAATGATTAACCCGCGGGTGCGGGCCTATTTCGCTCCGATCAAAAATCACAGTTCTTGCGCTTGTCCCGGTAACATCGGCACGAAACGTACCGGAATGAGATTCTCCCGCCGGGTTCCCGTTTCCGACTTGGTAAGCTTGATAATATGTTGTGACCCGTCGTGGGAGCCGAGCGGCAGGATCATCACACCACCGACGGCGAGTTGGTCCAGGAGCGTTTGGGGCAGTCTCTCCGCCGCCGCAGTCAAAATAATGCGATCATAAGGCGCCCTGCCCGGTACGCCCGCGAACCCATCGCCGACGACTACATCGACATTGTCGTAACCGAGTGACTTGAGACGCTCGCGCGCCTGCTCGGCAAGCGTTCGGTAGCGTTCAATGCTCACCACCTCGCGCGCAAGCCGCGATAGCACGGCCGCCTGATACCCAGACCCCGTCCCGACCTCCAGCACACGATGATGCGGCTGCACACCAAGCTGTTCGGTCATATAGGCCACCACATAGGGCTGGCTGATGGTCTGGCCGCAGGCGATCGGCAATGCCTGGTCGGCATAGGCGCTGCCCGCAAAGCCCGGCTCGACAAAGCGCTCGCGCGGCACCTCATCCATCGCCCGCAATACCGCTTTGTCGGCGATGCCTCGCCGGCGCAAGGTAAGCAGGAATTCCATGCGATCGTCGTCTTGCTGATCGCGCGGCGTTCTCGACACGGTTAGGCCCCTTTATGGGCCTTATTAGCATGTTTGCCAGGATCTGAGCTAAGGTGGAACTCCGGCGCTCATGTTGAGTTGTAGGGCGGGAGACAGCCATGACAGATTCCTCGGCAACAGCACCACGCGTTCTCGTGGTCGAGGATGAATATTTAATCCGCATGTTGCTTGAGGACATGCTGGACGAGCTCGGCTACGAGGTAGCCGCTGCTGTCGGCACGATTTCGGAAGCCCGCCAGATCGCCGCCAGCGGCGAGTTCAACGCCGCGATTCTTGACGTCAATCTAGATGGCCAGGAGATTTATCCTGTCGCGGATATCTTGGCAGAGCGAGGCCTGCCTTTCGTGTTTGTGACCGGCTATGGCGAACGCAGCCTACCGGAGCCCTATCGCGGCCGCCCTGCACTACAGAAGCCATTTCAGGCCGAGCAGCTCAAGCGCACACTGGCTGAGCTCATGTCTAGCCGAACACCTCAGCCAACTTAGTCATAAAAGGCTCGTCAGTGAGATCGAGTCGCAACGGCGTGACTGAAATCCGATTTTCGGTCAACGCTGCAAGATCGCTTCCCGGTGATGCACCCGCAATTCCACCACGCCCGAACGCTATCCAATAATACGGATTGCCACGTCCATCGTGGCGCGCATCGATGCGCAAAAGCTCTTGGTCTCGCTTGCCTTGCACGGCAATGGAAACGCCGGAGACCTGATCCGGCATACAGTCGGGAAAATTTACATTCACCAATACATCCCGCGGCATTCCGGTCTTGAGAACGCGCTTGATGAGGTCAGGTGCAAATTTGATCGCCGTGTCCCAATAAGGATGGTGCTTGGTGGTGAACGCATAGGCTTGCGAAAGCGCGAAGGACGGAATGCCAAGCACGGCGCCCTCCATCGCTCCGGCAACCGTACCAGAATAGGTGACGTCTTCGGCACAATTTCGACCGCGGTTGACGCCGGACAGCACGAGATCAGGCTTTTCTTTCATCAAATGGCGAACGCCCATAATGACGCAATCGGTCGGCGTACCCTTGATCGCGAAATGCCGTTCGTCGACCTCGCGCATCCGCAACGGGTCATTCAGCGACAGTGAGTGCGATACGCCGGATTGATCCGTTTCGGGTGCCACGATCCATACTTCATCGGAAAGTGCACGTGCAATTTTCTCGCAGACGGCAAGCCCCGGCGAATGAATGCCGTCGTCATTGGTGATGAGAATACGCATTACGCCCGTTCAATCTTTGTTATGCGACCCATATATGGAGCAAGCGCCGATGGTACCGATATCGCACCGTTTTCCTGCTGGTATGTTTCCATCACGGCGATGAGCGCGCGGCCGACAGCGACACCTGAACCATTTAGCGTATGCACATGCTGTACACCGTCCTTAGCTCGGTAACGCGCATTCATACGGCGAGCTTGAAACTCTCCGCAATTCGAGCAGGATGAAATCTCGCGATAGGCATTCTGGCCCGGCAGCCAGACTTCGATGTCATAGGTCTTGGCGGAAGAGAACCCCATGTCGGCGGTGCATAACGTGACCACGCGGTAGTGCAGCTCAAGCTTCTTGAGCACCTCCTCGGCGCAGGCGAGCATTCGCTCATGCTCGTCTTTGGATTTTTCAGGCGTGGTGATCGACACCAGCTCGACTTTGGTAAACTGATGCTGACGGATCATGCCACGAGTATCTTTGCCGGCGGCGCCCGCTTCCGCGCGAAAGCATGGCGTGCATGCAGTTAGCCGCAATGGCAATACGCTTTCCTCAACGATGGACTCGCGCACCAGGTTGGTAAGTGGGACTTCAGCGGTCGGGATGAGCCAAAAATCATTCGTCGTTCGAAATTGATCATCGGCAAATTTTGGCAACTGCGCTGTCCCAAACATCACTTCGTCACGTACCAGGATCGGCGGGCTAACTTCCGTATATCCGTGTTCCTTGCCCGTATGCACATCGAGCATGAACTGCCCGAGCGCGCGTTCGAGTCTCGCCAACCCCTTTTGCAAAACAACGAAACGGGCGCCAGATAATTTCGTCGCCAGTTCGAAATCCATCTGCCCGAGCGCCTCACCTAGCTCGAAATGCTGCTTGGGCTAGAACGCATAGTCGCGCTCCTTGCCGAACACGTGATGCTCAACGTTTCCGCTTGCATCCGCGCCATCCGGCACATCGTCGAGCGGTATATTTGGAATTTGCGCCAACTCCTTGTCGAGCTCGGCGGCGAGAGTCTTCTGCTCCTCTTCCATCGCCGGCAGCGAGGTCTTGAGCTCGGCCACTTCGGCCATAAGCTTGCCGGCTTTGGCCTCGTCTTTGGTTTTTTTGGCGTCGCCGATTTCCTTGGAGGCAGCGTTGCGGCGCGCCTGCGCCTGCTCGAATTTGGTGATCGCCGCGCGCCGTTTCTCATCGAGGGACACGAGCTTTTTCGACAGCGGCTCCAGCCCGCGCCGTTTGAGGCCGCGGTCGAAGACGTCAGGATGCTCGCGAATCCATTTGATGTCGTACATGGCGAAGGGCTTTTAGCTTGTCATGCCCGGGCTTGTCACCGCAGGTCGGGTCTACCCGACCTGCGCAGTCAATAGCGTGGAAGCCGGGCAAGCCCGACGTCCGGTGCCATCCACGTCTTTCCTGTGAAGCAAAACGTGGATGCCCGGCATAAAGCCGGGCATGACGAAGTCAATACCAGACCCGCCTTATTCCGCCGGCTTTGCGGTGGCCGAAGCCGCGTCTGCCGCCACTTTGGCGGCGGCCTCGGCCTGCGCCTTTTTCTCCACCATGCGCACCGACCAGATCGAGCCCTCATATAAAATAAGCAGCGGTATTGCGAGCGACATCTGGCTGAGCACATCAGGCGGCGTAAGCACGGCCGCCAGCACAAACGCGCCCACGATGAAATAACGCCGTTTGGCCTTGAGCTGCTCGGCGGTGATCAGCCCGATACGGCCGAGCAGCGTGAGGATCACCGGCAGCTGAAACGCCACGCCGAACGCCAGCACAAGCGCCATCATCAACGAAAGATATTCGCCGACCTTTGGCATTAACGCGATCGAAGCATCAGTGCTCGAACCCGGTTGCTGAATGTGCAACGAGAAGCGCACCAGCATGGGCAGCACCACGAAATAAACCACCATTGCACCAAGAGTGAAGAAAATCGGCGTCGCGATCAGATACGGCAGGAACGCTTTGCGCTCGTTGCGGTATAGACCAGGCGCAACGAACATATAAATCTGCGTCGCAACCACCGGAAACGACAGGAAGGCCGCGCCGAACATCGCAAGCTTTAGTTGTGTGACGAAATATTCGAGCAGCGCAGTGTAGATGAACTTGGAATTTTCCGGCCCGGCTACCCACACGAACGGCCATACCAAAACATTGTAGATATCCTTGGCGAACACGAAGCAGATCGCGAACATCACCCCGAACGCGATCAGCGCCTTGATCAGCCGCGAACGCAGCTCGATCAGGTGATCCATCAACGGCGCCTTTGTGGCCTCGATGTCCTCGTGACTCATGCGCTACCCCCGGCCTGTTTGGGCGGTGGCGCTTCAACGGGCGCAAAATCTTTTTCGCTCACTGGCGACGGCGGCTCTGGAAACGGCACATTCAGGTCCACCTGTTGCGCCGGTTCAGGCAAGGCCGAAGGCGTCGCGGGTGAAGCTTCGGCGGGTGCTTCAGTTGCCTTCCCCGGTTCAGGGATATCGAAGGCGCGCTCGATTTCCTTTTGCGTGTCCGCCATAGGATTGATATTGGCGAGATCACTGACCGAATTCTTGAGATCCTCGGCCTGCTTTTTCAGATCGGCCATCTCGGCCTCGCGCATGGCCTCCTGAAACTGACCCTGGAATTCCGAGGCCATGCGCCGGATTTTCGCCATATATTGACCGAGCGTGCGCAACACGGTCGGCAGCTCCTTCGGCCCGATCGCGATCAGCGCGACAATGCCGATGACGACGAGCTCGCCCCAACCAATATCGAACATGGGCTAGTCTTCTCCGAAGAGCACAAATACCGGCGCTGCTACGACAACCGTGCCGGGTGTCTCCCCCTTGTGCGCCGACGCAGCGATCAGGAGCGCGCGCCCTCGGCGCGCCGCTCGGCTTCCGTCTTGGATGCGCTGCCAGCTTCGATTGTCTTGACCGGCTCGGTCTTGGCATCCGCCGACTTTTCGTCTTCGGACATGCCCTTCTTGAAGGCCTTGATGCCTTGGGCGAAGTCGCCCATCAGCGATGAAATTTTTCCACGGCCTCCGAACAGGACCATCACGACCAACAGAACGATGATCCAATGCCATATACTTAGGGAACCCATCGGCAAATCCTCCGCAGCGACGGGCTTTTACGGCTCGTCCCGCCATGATTTGAATGAGAAACTAGGCCTCGCAGGCGGCAAAAACAAGGACTTCAGGCGCGGTCAAAGAGCCGCTATGTCCCTGGAAACAGCAGAATTTACCTTAAAATCACTTGCCGCTACTTCTCGGAACGCGAGGGAGGCGGCGCCAAGCCAAGATCGAGATCGCCTGGCTCCAACGGGTCTTCATCATCGCGCAGCGTTGAGTCGTCGGACGGAAGCGGCACAGCAAATCCGGGAGGCAAGTTGCCCTCGATCAGCCCGGCACCTTTGAGTTCATCCAGACCCGGCAGGTCGCCGACCTCTTCCAGGCCGAAATGCGATAAGAACGCTTCTGTTGTTCCATAGGTAATTGGCCTACCCGGCGCCTTGCGGCGGCCGCGCGGACGAATCCATCCGGTCTTGAGCAGGACATCGAGTGTGCCGGCCGCGGTCACCACGCCGCGAATTTCTTCGATCTCCGCGCGGGTCACGGGCTGGTGATATGCGACGATCGCAAGAGTTTCGACTGCGGCGCGCGAGAGCTTACGCGTCTCGATGATCTGTTTTGTAAGCAGCCAGGCCAAATCATTGGCGGTGCGGAAGGTCCATTTCTTGCCGACGCGCACGAGATTGACGCCGCGCGTAGCATATTCGTCCCTGAGTTGTGCCAACGTATTCTTCACGTTGACGCCACTAGGAAGTCTGCGCGCGAGCGTCGCCTCGTCGAGAGGCTCGCCCGCCGCGAACAGCAGGGCTTCGAGCAGCCGCAGCTCTTCCGGCCGCGCAGCCGGCGCAGCCTCTGACACCGGCTCATTGTTTTGTACCATCACGAGCTTCTTGGCCGCGCTCGGCATGGACGACTTCTCCTTATGCGTTTTCTTGCGCGTCATGCGTTGTTGCATTTCCATTCGCGCCGACGCGCTTGCGCATATAGATCGGCGCGAATGACTCTTTCTGATGAATTTCGGCAAACCCTTCGCGCACCAGTTCGAGTGCGGAAGCGAATGAAGAGGCAAACACCGTCGCCGCCAGCGCCGGCTCCACCACGTAACTGATCAGGAACTGATCGATGCGCGACCAGTCCCCTGACTGCCCGATCAGGCGCTCGAGCGCGGCACGCGCCTCGGCTAATGACCATACTGTGCGCTGCTTGAAGCGAACACGCGACAGAGCGCTGCGCGATCGTTGCGTGGCATAGGCTGACAACAAATCGTAGAGCGTTGCCGACCACTCCGGCTGCTTGATTTCGTCAATCGGCTCCGGCAACCCGCGAGCAAAAACATCACGATTAAGTTGTGGCCGCTCCATCATGCGCGTCGCGAAATCACGGATAGCCTCTAGCCGCCGTAGACGATTGGCCAGCGCCAGTGCCATTTCCTCCGCGCTGGGGCCCTCGCCTGGAGCCACATCCGGAAGCAGCAGCCGCGACTTCAAATAGGCAAGCCAAGCGGCCATCACCAGATAGTCAGCCGCAAGCTCAAGTCGCAATTGCCGAGCCGCCTCGATGAACGACAAATACTGATCTGCGAGTGCAAGGATCGAGATCTTCGCCAAATCGACCTTTTGCTGCCGTGCAAGCATGAGCAACAGATCGAGCGGGCCTTCGAAACCTTCGACGTCCACGATCATGGCCGGTTCAGTCGTGCCACGATCGGCACTAAGCGTGGTATCGAACTCCTCGCTGTTCATGATCCGGTTTTCCATTGCGGCGCCGGTCGCTCATCGGCCACCATTTGTGCGAATATCTTGCGTGCGGCTTCGGTGTCGAATTCCTCGGGTGCCGTTCGCGCGGCGAGCGCTGCGTCGGCTCGCCTCGCAGCATCGCCGGAAAGTGGCGGCGTTTCGCCAGCAACGGCAGCCATCTCATCCATTTTGCCATTGCAGTGAAGCACGACATCGCATCCGGCCGCCAGCGCGGCGCGGCTTCGTTCGGCGATGGTGCCAGACAAGGCATTCATCGAGACATCGTCGCTCATCAGTAGGCCTTGGAATCCAATAAACCCGCGAATCACTTGCCTCACTATTGTGACCGAAGTCGTGGCGGGCGCGACTGGGTCGATCGCACTAAACACAACATGTGCTGTCATGCCGAGCGGTAAGCCGGCCAGCGGGCGAAAAGCCGCAAAATCGGTAGCCTCCAAAGTAGCCCGGTCGGTATCCACGACGGGTAGCTTATGGTGACTATCGGCCGTGGCCCGGCCGTGACCTGGCAGGTGCTTAAGCACGGGGAGAACGCCGCCGGCCTGCAGGCCTTCCGCTATCGCTTTGGCGATAGCGGCAACTTTGCCGGGTTCCTTGCCATACGCACGATCGCCGATCACCAGGTCAGCGCTTTCTAACGGTACGTCGGCGAGAGGCAGGCAATCGACGTCGATGCCTAGCGGCTTTAGGTCGGCCGCAATTAAATGGCCCGCGAGCCGCGCTGCCGCGACTCCGGAGGCCGGTTCGCGGTCATATAGCTCACCGTAGCGTCGGCCGGGCGGATAGGCGGGCCAGTTCGGAGGCCCCAAGCGTTGGACGCGACCGCCTTCCTGATCAATGAGTATTGGTGCTTGCCAGCCTACGATTTCCCGGAATGACTTAGCAAGTTCCGTTACTTGGCTTGGTGTACTCACGTTTCGCTTAAAGATGATGAGGCCCCAAGGCTGAGCGTCTCGGAAAAATGCGCGTTCATTGGCGGAAATGCTCAAGCCCGCCAATCCGGTGATAAACGCGCGCGCCACCATCGGCGCGGATTAGCCCGTGACGTCTGGGAGGGTCAAGTTTTGGCCTGTTAATTCCTCTGGATGAGGCACTGGCCACCCGCCGCCTTGAGGTTCGAGCATAGCTCTCCGGCCTCACTGGCGTTGGTGAAGGGCCCGACCATGGCCCTGTAGTAAGTTCCCTTTGCGCCCAAGTCGACCTTGTGGATCAGCGGCTGCCGCCCGCCGAGTTGGTCCGGATACTTGGCTTGGAGACTTCGGAACGCCGCTTGGGCCTCCGCCTCGCTTCGCTGAGACGAAACCTGGACATAGCTACCCGGACCGCCGGCATTGCTGCTAGCCGCCGGCGCCGCTGGCGCCATTTGTGCCGGCGCCGCCACCGAGGCGGTGCGGGATGCTGCCGGCGCCGCGGGCGCGGCAGGCGCCGCGGGCGCGGCAGGCGGCCTCACGGCGGTGCGTGCAGACGGCGAATCGGGGCTGAGCGAAAGTGGTGAATTGCCGGCTGCTGGGGCGACCTGGCGTACGGCCGGCGCTGAACGCGTGGACGGGCTTGGCGCGGCGTCCTGTTCTGCATCGGCGCGCGCGCTATCAGCGGCACGGACCGCTGGTGCGGGAGGTGCTGAGGGTGCAGGAGCCTTGGCTGCGGGGGCCGGTCGCGCCGCAGCCGCAAACGGCGCCGCAGATTGCGGCGTAGCGTCGGCTACGATCGGTTGATCAGGATGGATCGCAATGGTTCGGACCTTCTTTGGTTCACTCCCAACCACTCCGCTACCTAAGGATGACGACTGAGAAGCCATCTGCGACACTGCAACCGCCGCAGGGTTGGGCACGGGTTGCTCCTCGCGCGAAACCAGCTTTTCGCTTTGGCCGCGTTCGTTCACGCGATCAGTGATCAACTTGTTCGATTGCGTATCTTTACCGGTCATCGCAGGCATGATCTTGGTCGGCCCCGCGTCAGCCTTGATGACAGGTGGCGGCTGGGTCGGGCCTGATGAACCAAAGAGCGCGCGGTAGCCATAGGCCCCTGCGGTTCCAATCACCGCCAAAGCAAAAACGCCGACGATCGCCATAACACCAAGGCGCCGGCGGGAGGGCGGCGTGTCCTCGTAATATTCCTCGTCGGGGAACTGAGCCGTGTCGTGTGCGTAAGCATCACCCTGATAATCGGCTTGGCTTGACTGATAGTCCCGTCCCTCATGATCAGCTTGATATGAATCCTCAGCGGTCACCGTCGGTGGTGTGCCGCCATACGATTGGCGTCCATAGCTCTGGCCACCGTATGGCGCGCTCGACTGCTCTACATCAGGCGTGGACCGCGCGGCATAATAATCATCGCCGTCTAATCTTTGCGGCACGCGTTGATCGGCCGCGTATGGAGTTCCGGTCGGTTCTCTATTCCAGTCAGACCGCTCAGGTTGTGGCGCAGGTGCGCGCCGCGCGGACTCGCGACCATATTCTGCGAACGGATCCGTCTGCCCAATGAGCCGTGCGAGTTCCGCCAGTGGATCGCTGCCAGGGGTTTTACCCTGCGCGCGCACAGGCGGCTCGCTCGCGCGATATGGTCTTTGGAATTGGTCTTCCGCCATTAGGTCCCCAGTTATTGAACTCGTCCTGCTTTACTCTTTATGATCGCTGGCGATGCACGCCAGTACCGGACGAGCTCTATCGCATTTCATCCGGCGCGCTAACCCCGAGTAACGATAGACCCGAGGCGAGAACGGTGACGATCCCCTCCACCAAGGCGAGCCGGGCGGTCGTCGTTTCTCGATCATTCTGGATAATGAAGCGTAAATGAGGCAAGTCTTTTCCTCGCGTCCAGTGGGCGTGAAATTCACTTGCTAATTCATACAGATAGAACGCAATTCGGTGTGGCTCGTGTGCCGCAGCCGCGCTCTCGACGACGCGAGGATACAGCGCGATCCGACGCAGCAAGGAAAGCTCTCCGGCATCGATGAGGCGTTCGAGCGGTGCCTGCTCGAGATACGCCGCCCGGGCCGATGCTGTCTCCGGCAGTTCCGGGATGTCGTTCCGGGCATTGCGGAACACCGACTGCCCGCGAGCATGACCATACTGTACGTAGAAAACGGGATTTTCCCGCGAATGCTCGATCACTTTGACTAGATCGAAATCGAGGACTGCGTCGTTCTTGCGGTAGAGCATATCGAAGCGAACGGCGTCGCGTCCGACTTCCTCCACCACCTCACGCAGGGTAACGAACTCCCCCGCCCTTTTCGACATCTTGACCGGCTCGCCAGCACGCAGAAGTCGCACCAGCTGCACAAGCTTCACGTCCAACTCGGCCTTGCCGCCGCTGACCGCTTTAACCGCCGCCTGCATGCGCTTGATATAACCACCATGATCAGCGCCCCACACGTCAATCAGATTTAAGAATCCGCGGGCCACCTTCGAGCGATGATAGGCAATGTCTGACGCGAAGTAAGTGTAACTGCCATCCGATTTCTTGAGGGGGCGGTCAACGTCGTCACCGAAGTCTGTGGACTTAAACAGCGTCTGTTCGCGATCTTCCCAATCCTCGAGGTTTCCACTCTTGGGCGGAGGTAGCCGGCCTTCATAAACTTCACCGCTCTTGCGCAAACTCTCAATAGTCGCGCTGACTTCATCTAGTTCGCCGTCAATCAGCGAACGCTCAGAGAAGAACACGTCAAAATGTATATCGAGCGCAGCGAGATCATCACGGATCCCGTCCATCATCGTCGCAACGGCCTTCGCGCGCACAATGGGCAACCATTCGTTCTCCGGCTTGCTCTTCAATGGCGGCCCATATTCAGTCGCGATCTGTTCGCCGACGGCTTTGAGATAAGTGCCCGGGTACAGCCCATCGGGAATGGTAACGCCTTCGCCAAGTGCTTCCCGATAGCGGAGGAATACCGAACGAGCGAGCACATCGACCTGCGCGCCGGCATCGTTGATGTAGTATTCGCGCGTCACATTGTAGCCGGCGAAGGCGAGCAGATTCGCGAGCGCGTCGCCGAACACCGCGCCGCGGCCGTGGCCAACATGCATCGGGCCCGTCGGATTGGCCGAGACATACTCGACATTGACCTTTTCACCTTTGCCGATTTCGCTCCGGCCGTAATCTTTTCCCGTTTCCAATACCAGCCGAAGTTCCTCACGCCACACATGCGGCTTGAGACTAAGATTGATAAAGCCGGGGCCCGCGATCTCGACCTTTTGCACCATTTCGTTTTGGCGCAAACTAGCCGCCGTAGACGCCGCAATTGAACTCGGTTTTTGGCCAACTTCCTTGGCCATCACCATCGCGGCGTTCGTGGCCCAATCTCCGTGACTTCGGTCACGCGGCGGCTCAACCACGATACGCGAAGTATCAACGCCTGGCGGGAACGACGCAGCTGTCGATTCAATTACAAGAGCATGCACTTTCTTGTACAGATTTACGTTTTTTCGAGTCGGGTCCATTGTGTCGCTGCGGGTAAAGGAATTTGCGAACCAAGTCAAAATATCGTCGGGGCGCGCACGGCCTATCGGATCGTTGCGCCACTGTCGACGGACAATATCTGCCCGGTGGTGATCGCCGCCTCGTCGGAGGCGAGATAGACGGCCATGTCGGCCATGTGGATCGGCAGGCCCAACCCATGCAAATGTGTCGCCGCCAGCTTCTCGATGTCCTTCGACCCTTCGAGCAACTTCTTCACCCGCTCGGTGAGCACGACGCCGGGCGCTATGGCGTTGACCCTGATCTTATCGGCGGCATATTCCACCGCCATCGATCTTGTTAGAGCGGCGACGGCGCCTTTGGCGGAGGTGTAGCAATCGCGCCCGGGAAGCGCGCGCAGCGCCACGATGGACGACATGTTGATGATCGAGCCGCCGCCCGACTTGATCATGTGCGGAATACCAAGCTTGGAACACAGGAACGTGCCATAAAGATCGAGCGTGATTACCCGCCAGAACTCATCCTCCGACACGTCTGTCACTGGGCCGTCCTGCGGCGATGATCCACCGGCGTTGTTGTGAAGAACATGTAGGCCGCCGAACCGTTCAACGGTTTCCGCGAAGGCAGCCATTACTTTTGTCCGCTCGCGTATATCGCAGTGAATGAAATAAGCGTCACCGCCTGAATTCTTTGCGCGCGCGCGCGCGGACTTGGCGGCAGCCTCGCCGCGTTCCGTGTCGATCTCGGCGATCACAACTTTTGCGCCTTCCTCGGCAAAGCGTTCGGCGGTGGCGCGGCCAATGCCGCCGCCGCCGCCGGTGATGAATGCAACTTTACCCGCGAGACGCGCCATGAGTTCTCTCCGCAAATTATGATGATGACGATAATGGGATTAACAACAAGCCTCTATATTGTGACGCCTTTGGCATGCATCGCCGCGCGGTAGGCGAACACAACGGCTGGACCAAGCGTGGTGCCAGGACCTGGATAGCTCCCCGCCATGACGGAAGCCATGTCATTGCCGCACGCATAGAGGCCGGGAATGGGCTTTCCATCGCTGGCGAGCACTTGCGCATCGGCGTCCGTCGCAAGTCCCGTGCTGACCGCAATGTCGGCCGGCAAGACCGCAAGCGCATAGAACGGCGGCGCACTTATGGGGCCGATGCAAGGATTGGGCTTGTGGGCGGTATCGCCGTTAAAACGATTGAGTTCGGTTTCACCCTTGTCGAAATCGATATCAACACCGGTCTCGGCAAAACTATTGTAACGCGTGACCGTGAGGTGCAATTGCATCGGATCTATACCGGCCTTGCCGGCAAGCTCTTCGAGCGTCTGCGCGCTGTCGAGATATCCACTGTCGACGAATTTTCCCGGATTGCGATGGCCCGGGTAGATGACGCCCAGGCCATATCTTCCCATGAACGCCGCGTCGCAGATGAGCCAGGCTGGGATCGATGGTGGCGTAATTTTGTTGCTCTCGAACATCGCCAGCACGAAGTCATGATACGATGCCGCTTCATTGACGAAGCGGCGGCCAGCTGAATTTACCGCGATCAATCCGGGCTTGGCGCGGTCGAGCACAAGATGTGGGAACAGGCCCTTGCTACCGTCGGGCCGGGGCACGACTGACACCGGCGTCCACAATCCGCTGGTGCATTGTTGGGGTGTGATCGAGGCACCCAACCGCTGACCAATGTCGACGCCATCACCGCGATTGCCCTCGTAGCTCATGGAATATTCGGGAACGGGCTGAGGCATAAACGTCTCGCGGAAGCGCTTGTTGTGCGCGTACCCGCCTGTCGCAAGCACGACTCCCTTGCGAGCCTTAATTAGAATTTCCCTGCCCCCGACATTCAGGCATGCACCTTTGACGCCACGCCGATCGCCTGTGAGTCTAACAATCGGTGCGTCGAACAGGATCGGCACCTTGCGTTTGCGCAAGCTATAGAACAGCCGGCCGACGAGCGCATTGCCCATCATGAGGCGCGTGCCGCGCTTATATTTCAACCGGTCCGCCACGTAACGCGCAAATAGTTTTGCGCAATAAATGAAATTTGCAAACGAATCGAAGCGACCGACAAGCCGGGAAATGTCCGCCTTGCCAACCATCAGACCGCCGAACACCATGAACTCCGGCACCGGTGGACGAATGCGCTGAAATTCTGCACCGAGCAGGCGTCCATCGAACGGCTCGGGCACTATCGCTCGACCGGCAACAGCGGCGCCCGGCATGTTGCTGCGATAATCCGGGTGATTTCCGCACGGAAGAAACTGCACATCGGACCGAGCGCACAAATAGTCGATCGCCTTCGGTCCAGTTTGAAGGTAGGCGTTCCTGAGTTCGCGATTGGTCGCTTCCCCAATCAGCGCGTTCAGATAGAGGTCCGCCTGTTCGCTACTATCGCTGAAGCCGGCCGCACGGCTTTGGCTGTTGCCCGGAATCCAAAGCGTGCCGGCTGAGGTCGCTCCGGTGCCGCCAACTTGATTCGACTTTTCGCACAAAAGCACGTCGAGACCCTCGAGCGAGGCGACCAGCGCGGCGGTCATACCTGCGGGCCCTCCGCCCGCAATCAGGAGATCGACTTCCATTTCGCTATGCGTGTCCGCACTTACTGTCGCTTGAGACATCGATATCCTCCGACGGAAGGATGTCACGGTGTAATTATGCTGTCATCCGATCGCCGTCCGCCCAGCACGCACGACATTTGACGTGCGCGCTCACCACAGCTCTGGTGTCTCTTTGAAATGCTTCGCGTGCTCGATCAGCGCATATCTGTCGGTCATTCCTGCAATATAATCCGCAACACGAAGGGTGCGGGCGGCAATATCAGTAACGTCCAGCCCCTCACTCCATTCTGCCGGCAAATCAGCGGGTGTCGCCATATAGTGCGCGAACAGATCGCGTACGACGCCCTCCGCATCGGCCATAACTCGCATTACTCGGTCGTGGCGATACATCCGTGGATAGAGAAATCCCTTGATGTCGCGGTCGGCCTTTTCCATCGCTGGCGAAAATCCCACGACGGGCCGCGGCGCCTCCCGCACATCCGCAGCGGAGCGCGGCTTGAGCAGTGCGACACGCCGCCCGGCCTCGGCGATAACGTCTTCGATCATGCGGGTGATCAGTGCGCGCACGGTTTCATGCACGCGCCGTCCTGACTCCATGCCGGCATGTTGCTCACCTATCGTCCTCAGGATATTTCCGACCAGCGGCACCGCAGCAATATCGTCGAGCGTAAATAGATCCGCGCGCAGGCCATCGTCGATGTCATGGGCGTCGTAGGCGATGTCGTCGGACAACGCCGCGACCTGAGCTTCGGCGCTGGCATATGTCCACAGTTCCAGATCCTGGACCTTCGAATAGGCGATGATCGGCGCCGGCACACCGTGCCTGGCATAACGGCCCACCGCGGCACCATCCCGACCAAGGAGTGGCCCGTTATGCTTGACCAGGCCTTCGAGCGTTTCCCAGCTCAGATTGAGGCCGTCGAATGCAGCGTAGCGATGCTCGAGGTCAGTCACAATGCGTAGCGCTTGCGCATTGTGATCGAAGCCCCCAAAAGCAGCGAGACATTCATCGAGTGCACGTTCGCCGGCATGTCCGAACGGCGGGTGACCGAGGTCGTGAGCGAGTGCCAGCGCTTCTGCGAGGTCTTCGTCCAAGCCAAGGGCGCGCGCGATCGAGCGGGCGACCTGCGCGACCTCGAGCGTATGGGTGAGACGCGTGCGGTAATGGTCGCCTTCGTGATAAACGAACACTTGTGTTTTGTGGGCCAACCGCCGGAATGCGGCCGAATGGATGATCCTGTCGCAGTCGCGACGAAAGGCATTGCGGGTTGGACTCGCCGGTTCAGCAAAGCGACGACCACGGCTTTGTGCCGGATCGGAGGCATAAACCGACCGCTCGCGCCCTTTTTCGACTGCCATCGGCATTTCTTATCGATTATGCATGATCTTATCCGAAAACCGGTATCCACTTTTCGGGATCATCCGCCGGATTGACCTCGCTGGCCCGCGCACTTAACTATCCGTTGGGCCTTCTGCCAATAGGATGGTCCGAAAAGGCAAGCAATGAGCACGAGCATCACGGTCAGCGAGCGAGCGGCGCGACGAATTGGCGAAATCCTCAAAGGTGAGCCGAACGGCACCATGCTGCGCGTCAGCGTGGAAGGCGGTGGCTGCTCCGGCTTTCAGTACAAATTCGACATCGAGCGCGCCAAGGCAGCCGATGATCTTGTCATTAGCCGCGATGGCGCTGTCGTGCTCATCGACCCGATCTCAGTAAACTATATGACCGGTTCGGAGATCGATTTCGTCGATGACCTGATCGGCGCTTCGTTCAAGGTGAAAAACCCGCAGGCGAAAGCGTCCTGCGGTTGCGGCACCAGCTTCACGCTTTAGCTTTAAATGCCGCGACAGCTATTCCGCGGCGACCGCCGGTGGAGCCTCTTTCACTTCCTCAAGCTGCGGTTCGAGCCGGCGCTTGAGCAGCCGGTCGAAGCGGTCGAGATAGAGGTAGATGACCGGCGTGATGTAGAGTGTCAGCAGTTGCGAGAGCACCAGGCCACCGACCACCGCAACGCCCAGTGGTTGACGTAGTTCGGCACCGGCGCCCGTACCAAGCGCGATTGGCAGTGTGCCGAAGATGGCGGCGAAAGTCGTCATCATGATCGGGCGGAAACGCAGAACCGCCGCTTCGCGAATTGCAGCCTCTGCCGACAAGCCGACGCGACGTCGCTCGATCGCGAAATCGATCATCATGATTGCATTCTTTTTGACGATACCGACGAGCATCACGATGCCGATCATAGCGATTACGGACAGGTCCATGCGGAACAACATTAGAGTGAGGATCGCCCCGATGCCGGCCGATGGCAGGCCCGAAATGATGGTGATCGGATGGATGAAGCTTTCATACAGAATGCCGAGCACGACGTAAGCGGCGAAAATTGCGGCAAGGATCAATATCCCCTGCCCGCGCAATGAATCCTGGAATACCTGCGCGGTGCCTTGGAAACCGGTCGTGATCGTCGCAGGCAACCTTTCTTCGCGCTCGAGATTCTTAATGGCGTCCACCGCCTGACCGAGCGAGAAACCAGGCGCCAAATTGAACGAGATTGTCACTGCCGGCTGCTGGCCCTGATGGTTGACCTGCAATGGCCCGACGGTGCGCACGAAACGAGTGACCGCCGAGAGCGGCACCGTGGTGCCGTTTGTCGTCTTCAAATAGACGCGCGCCAAATCATCTGGACCGACCTGAAACTCCGGCTGGGTTTCGAGAATGACCTGATAGTAGTTCACCGGGCTGTAGATGGTAGCGACCTGCCGCACACCGAACGCGTTGTAGAGTTCCTGGCGAACCTGATCGACGGTAAGCCCATAGACCGCAGACTTCTCGCGATCGACGTCGATGGTGACCTGTGGATTGGTGACATAAAGGTCGGTCGTGACATCCAGCAGACCATCAATCTTGGAAATTTTTTCACGCAGTTGAGGCGCAAGCCGATAGAGCGCTTCCGTATCATTGGATTGCAGCGTGTACTGATACTGGCTTTTGGCGAGTTTGCCGCCGAGATTGATGTTCTGGATGGGCTGGAAATAAATCGCTAGACCAGGCACGACGTTGGCGGTCCGGCGCAGGCGCGCAAGAATGGTCTGTAGACTATCGCGCTCGTTACGGGGCTTCAGGGCGACAAGCATGCGGCCGCTATTGCCCACCGAATTAGGCCCGCCGGTTCCTACGGTGGAATTAACGTACGCCACCGCCGGGTCGGCACGTACGATGTCAGCCACTTTGCGTTGGAGCTGCGAAATGGCTGGGAACGAAATGTCGGTCGCGCCCTCGGTAATACCAATGACGTAGCCGGTATCCTCCGTCGGAAAGAACCCCTTAGGCACTACGACATAAAGCGCAATGGTTGCGAAGAAGGTGCCGAGGGTGACCATCAGCATGATCGACTTGAAAGCGATTACCCGATCCAGGGACCACTGATAGGCGTTGAGCATCCCTTCGAAAAGCCGCTCGAACATGCGCAACACAAAGAACTGCTTTTTCTCACTGTCCTGGTGATGACTGCCAAGCACGCGCGCGCACAGCATCGGCGTCAGCGTCAGCGACACAAAGCCGGAAACCACGATCGCGACCGCGATCGATACCGCAAATTCGCGGAACACGCGGCCAACCATGCCACCCATCAACAGTACCGGGATGAACACTGCGATCAGGGAGAACGTGATCGACACGATGGTGAAGCCGATCTCGCGCGAGCCTTTCAGAGCGGCCTCGAACGGGCGCATGCCGCCTTCGACATGGCGCACGATGTTTTCCAGCATCACGATGGCGTCGTCGACCACGAAGCCAACCGACAGCGTGAGCGCGAGCAGCGTCATGTTGTTGATGGAGAAACCGAACGCATACATCGCGGCGAATGTGCCGACCAGAGAAACCGGCACAGCCAGCGCCGGGATGATGGTGGCCGAGACCTTACGGAGGAACAGGAAAATCACCAGGATAACGAGCGTGACCGCGATCGCCAGCGTCTCTTGCACGTCGGTCACCGCCGCGCGAATTGTTAGCGAACGATCAAACAAGGGCTGCATCTGGATCGATGGCGGCACTTGCGCGCGCATGTTCGGCAGGCTTTGGCGCACAAGGTCGACGACCTGCACGGTATTAGCATCCGGCTGGCGTTGGATCGCGAGCACGATGGCGCGCGCGTCATTGAACCAGGTGGCGATCTTGTCGTTCTCGACGCTGTCGATCACCCGAGCGATCTGGTTGAGCTTGATCGGCGTGCCGTTTCGGTAGGCCACGACCACGTCGCGGTAGTCAGCCGCGTGCGGCATCGCGCTGGTCGCTGCGAGAGTGACACTCTGTTTCGGCCCGGTCAGAACTCCAACCGGCGTGCTCGAATTGGCCTTGGCGACGACACTACGCACATCCTCAAGCGCGATATTCCGTGCAGCCGCCTCGGTTGGATTAACCTGAACGCGAACAGCAAATTTCTGCGCGCCGTAGACCAGCACCTGTGCAACGCCCGGCAACTGCGAAATCTGCGGTGCCAGAACGGTCTCGGCATAATCATCAACCGTCGACAGCGGCACGGTATCGGACCGCAAGCTTACATAGAGAACCGGAAAGTCGCCCGGATTCACCTTGCGGAACGATGGCGGTATCGTCATTTCGATCGGCAACAGGCGCGCTGCGGTCGCCAGCGCCGTCTGCACGTCGAGCGCCGCACCGTCGATATTGCGGCCGAGATCGAACTGAATGGTGATCTGCGCCAATCCCAGCGAGGACGACGAATTCATCGACGAGATGCCGGAAATCGTCGACAATTGTCTTTCGATCGGTGATGCGACCGACGACGCCATCGTCTCGGGGCTGGCGCCAGGAAATTGCGCGGTGATCTGGATCGTCGGAAAATCCACCGCCGGGAGGGCCGCCACCGGCAGCAGCCGATAGGCGAACACGCCGAAAACGATCAGCGACGCCGTCATCAGCGTCGTCAGCACCGGCCGGCGAATACAGGTTTCCGAAATGTTCATGACCTAGCTGCCCGCGACCTTGGGCGCGCCTATGTTGACGCGGGTACCACTCGACAACAGCAGCTGTCCTTCGGTTACGACGGTCTCGCCGCCGTCGAGGCCCGACGCGATCACGCTTTCGGTACCGATCTGGCGTTCAACCTTGACCGGCTGGACCTGCGCCACGCCGTCTTTGACGACGAATACGAAAGTACCGGTCTGACTGACTTGTACAGCTTGCGAGGGCACCACGACGCCCTCCTCACTCCGCAAGGTCATATCGGTGGTGACCAGCGTGCCCGGCCAGAGCAGTTCGTCCTTGTTCGGCATGGTCGCGCGCACCGTCGCCATGCCGGTCGCCGGATCGACGGTGTTTTCGATCATGGTCACCTGACCGCTGGCGCGCTTGTCTTCGCCTGGAATAATCGCCTCCACAGTCGCGGTTTCGGCGGCGATCGCCTTGCGGATATCGGGAAGAATTTTCTGCGGCACCGTGAAGGTCACATAGACAGGTACCATCTGATTGATCGTGGCCATCGGCGTAGTGTCGGCCTGGCGCACAAAATTTCCGACCTTCACATTGGCCATGCTGATGCGGCCCGAAATCGGCGCCCGGATTGCACAGAACCCGAGCTGAACCTTGAGGTTCTCGAGCTGTGCACGATTTGATTCCGCAGTCGCCCGCGACACGTTGACCGTAGTCTGCGCGTTGTTGAGTGTAACGATCGGTGTTGCGTTCCTGCCAACGAGATCCGTGTAACGATCGACGTCCCGCAGAGCCTGCTCGAGCGTAGCCTGAGCGCCGTCGATGATTGCCTGGACCCGCTTCATGTCAGCTTCGATCTGCCGGCAATCGAGCGTGAACAGGAGATCGCCTTTTTGCACTGAGGCGCCGTCGCGGAAATGGACTTCGGTGATTGTCGTATCGACCTGCGTCTTGATGGCGACGCCGGCGACGGGGGTCACATTGCCGAGGGCGGTGAGACGCACCGGCATTGTCTTGCGCTCAGCCTTGGCAACTTCGACCGGCACCGTCCGTGCCGCCTGCGAGCGGGCGGCTGCGCCGTCGCTGGTCCAGAACCCGCGCACAAGCACAACAATGCCGATCAGGGCGACCGCCGCCCCACCAATGAGCCACTTTCGCTTGATCATCGGCATTTTCGGTCCGGACTCATGTGCGCCTGCCCGGACGCTCCCTAATCCGCGGAATGGCTTTGTTTCTCATCAGTTTTGGGCCGCGTTGGCGGCTTTCCTAGCATATAAACGCTTAACCGTGCATATACCTGCGCTTGCGGGTAAACACGGTGAATGCAGCATTATTCGCCTGTCCGGGCCCCAAAAAACCAATGCGAATAGCCACCTGGAACGTCAATTCAATCCGCCAGCGCATGGACAACCTGCAGGCGTGGCTCAAGGAGCGGGAGCCCGACATCGTCTGCCTGCAAGAGATCAAATGCACGGACGAGACCTTCCCGCGCGAGCCGCTGGAGGCGCTCGGATACAACGTAGCGGTGCATGGCCAGAAGACCTTCAACGGCGTCGCGCTGTTGTCGAAGCTGCCATTCGACGAGGTCGCGCCTGGGTTGATCGGCGACGATGGCGACGTGCAGGCCCGTTTTCTGGAGGCCATCGTTTCGACCAAGACCGGGGTACTGCGCGTCGTCAGCCTTTATCTGCCCAATGGGAATCCGCCACAGACCGACAAATATACATACAAACTCAATTGGATGACTCGGCTCATTAATTTCTCACATGAACGTCTTAAACTAGAAGAACCGATGCTGTTGGCCGGCGACTACAATGTCATTCCGGCGGCGATAGACGTCCGGCGCCCCGAAGCCTGGACAAACGACGCGCTGTTCCTGCCGCAAACGCGAGAGAAGTTCCGCTCCTTGGTCAATCTCGGATTGACCGATGCGATACGCGCGGTGAGCGATTCATCCGACCTCTACACCTTCTGGGATTATCAGGCCGGTGCCTGGGCCAAAGACGACGGCATCCGCATCGATCACTTGCTGCTGTCGCCGCAAGCCACCGATCGTTTGATCGATGCGGGGATCGATCGCCATGTCCGCGGCTGGGACAAGCCATCCGATCACGTGCCGGTCTATGTCGATCTGGATATTGAGGGGCGCTGACTCTCGCATTACGTCATGCCCGGCTTTGTGCCGGGCTTGCTCGCTGGCTCACTCGCGCCGCGTCTCCAGCCAGTGGCGGAGATAGACCGCCGCGAGCGCGCGTTCATCCTCGCTCGCCTGCTGCATGGCGCTATCATAGAGTTTCGTGATCCAGGCCTGATCGGCGCGCGCGCTATCCTTCGCGAGCGCGAGCCACATCAGCCCGCGCGCGGCCTGGCGCGGCACATGATCGCCCTCGAACAACATGGCACCAAGCATGGCTTGCGCCTCGCACTGGCCTTTCTGCGCCGACAGACCGAGCCACCGCGCCGCCGTGCGTGGATCCTGCGGAGCGCCCGTACCGTTGAGATAGAGGCGGGCCAGATAATATTGCGCATCGGGATCGCGGAAATACGACGCAGCGTAGGCAAACATTTCACGCGCGCGCTGAGGATCGCGCTTGATGTCGGTCTTCGGAATGCCCTCAAGGTAATAATGCCCGAGCGCGACGAACGCATTCGCGACGAAGCGCGCCTGCGGCGTGTCGGGGTTGTCGTCGGCGTGGCTGTCAGCGATGCGGCTGAAATATTCGAAGGCCTTGAGGTCGTTCTGCGCGACACCGTCGCCTTCGGCATACATGCGGCCGAGTTTCCACTGCGCGAGCGCGTGACCTTTTTCGGCGGCATATTCGAGCGAGTTCACCGCCTTGACGGTCTCACCCGCCTTGAGCCAATTCGCACCGGAACGGAACGCTTCCACCGGCGTCATCGGCGGCGGGCCTACACTGCCGTCGGTCTTGCTGCCATCGAGCGCGTGCGCGGGCGCGGCGGCCAACAAGCCGCCGATCAGCAGTGCCCGCAACATGCTCTCAAATGTCCGCATAGCACTCTTTCTCAGCCGCGCCGCCCGGATGCGTCACCGCGCCATTGACCGCGGGACCAACCTGCTGCGCGTATTTCCACAAATAGCCGGAGCCGAATTCGCTCTCGCGCGCCTTCCATTGGCTCGTGCGCTTGGCGAGTTCGTCAGCGGAAAGTTTGACGTCAAGCGTACCCTTCACCGCGTCGATCTCGATTATGTCGCCATCGCGGATCAGGCCGATCGGTCCGCCGATTGCCGCTTCAGGACCGACGTGGCCGACGCAGAACCCGCGGGTGGCGCCTGAGAAACGTCCATCGGTGATCAGCGCGACTTTTTCGCCCGCGCCCTGGCCGTAAAGTGCAGCCGTCGTCGACAGCATTTCCCGCATGCCGGGGCCGCCGCGCGGTCCTTCATAACGGATCACCAGCACGTCGCCGTCTTTGTATTTGCGGTGCTTCACTGCATCGAAACAGGCTTCCTCGCCGTCGAAGCAGCGCGCCGGGCCGCTGAACTTCAGCATCTTCATGCCGGCGACTTTCACAATCGCGCCTTCGGGTGCGAGATTGCCCTTGAGCCCGACTACGCCGCCTGTCGGCAACAGCGGCTTGTCGGCAGGACGTATGACGTCCTGGTCGGGATTCCATTTCACGCCTTTTAAATTCTCGGCGATCGTGCGCCCGGTTACCGTCAAGCAATCGCCGTGCAGGTATCCGTGATCGAGAAGCGTTTTCATCAAAAGCGGCACGCCGCCAGCCTCGAACATATCCTTGGCGACATAGCGGCCGCCCGGTTTCAAATCTGCGACATAAGGAGTCTTTTTGAAGACTTCCGCGACGTCAAAGAGCGTGAATTCGATACCGCACTCGTTCGCGATCGCCGGTAGATGCAGCGCAGCATTCGTCGAACCGCCGGTCGCTGCGACCACCGCCGCGGCATTTTCCAGCGCTTTGCGCGTGACGATGTCGCGCGGGCGAATGTTCTTGACGATCAGATCCATGATCATCTCGCCTGCGAGCATGCAGAACTTGTCGCGGATCTCGTACGGTGCCGGCGCGCCCGCCGAATAAGGCAGCGCGAGACCGATGGCTTCCGATACCGTCGCCATGGTGTTGGCGGTGAACTGGGCGCCGCATGCGCCCGCCGAAGGACAAGCGTTCTGTTCGAGAGTGTCGAGATCCTCATCGGACATCTGACCGACCGAATGTCGGCCGACCGCCTCATAGACGTCCTGTATGGTCACCTCTTTGCCCTTGAACTTGCCGGGCAGGATCGAGCCGCCATAGATGTAGATCGCCGGCACGTTGAGGCGGCACATAGCCATCATCATCCCGGGCTGCGACTTATCGCAGCCGGCGACCCCGATCAGCGCGTCGTAAGCATGGCCACGCACGGTGAGTTCGACGCTGTCGGCGATCACTTCGCGCGACGGCAGCGAGGACTTCATGCCGGCATGACCCATGGCGATACCGTCGGTCACGGTGATGGTGCAGAACTCGCGCGGCGTAGCGCCGCCGCTGACGACGCCCTTTTTCACCGCCTGCGCCTGGCGCATCAGGGCAATGTTGCAGGGGGCCGCTTCGTTCCAGCAGGTCGCGACGCCCACGAAAGGCTGGTGGATCTGCTCGGTGGTCAAACCCATCGCGTAATAGAAAGCGCGATGTGGCGCGCGGTCCGGCCCCTCAGTGGCATGCCGGCTCGGCAGTCTCGACTTCAAACTGGTCTTGGCGTCCATGGTCCTTGTCGCCCGGCCCGGATTACGCTGCCGGGTGGCCCGCCGGCATCTTTCGAGGCGCAACCCGCCTCGAAGCGGGCCTCGATGTGGTTGAATGGTATGGCCGAATCGCGGCGCCAACTGGGACGATCGGGTCCTATGCTTAAATGTTCTCGCAGTGTTGCAAACCGGTTACAGGTGAGGCCGAACGGCATCACCCGTATTTTTTGTCGAGGCCCCGGGTAGGCCCGTCTTCCGTACCCCTCTGAAACAGAGGGGGATGGCGCGCCAAGTGGCGCAACCATTGTTCTGTCGTGCCGCGTTCCCT
>DAHUXA010000430.1 GCA_027307405.1 Hyphomicrobiales bacterium
TCACAGTGCAGCATTTCGCCATCTCTTCGATTACCAGTACCGCGTCAAGGAAGGATCGCTCTTGGCCGCCGAAAACCTTCGGCATAGTCATGCCGAGAAAGCCTGCCTCTTTCAGCGCCATCACGATGTCCCAAGGATATTGCTCGTCGCGGTCAATGGCCGCAGCGCGGGGTCCTGCGACATCTCGGGCAAATGCGCGCGCGCGTGCTTGCAATGCGGTTTCGTCTTGGGAAATACCTAAGTCCATCGCAGCGATCATAGATCCGGTAAAGGCATGGCTCCGAAAAGCGGACACCGGTTGAAAAGATCATGCGCAATCTCGGCCAGTTTACAAGTTAACCAATCGTTAGGGTTAACGTTTTATTGCTCGGAAATGCCCGTTGGAATACCAGCCCGCGCAGCCCGCCTGCTTGCTTCGGCCGCTGTCGCGATCGGTTTGGCCTTGTCGGAGGCCGGCTGCAAGACCACCGGCGACGATATTACCGGCCTCGATCGTCGCCAGCAATGTCCCACGCAGCGATGCCGAATGGCAGCGTTATCGAGTTAATATTGT
>DAHUXA010000431.1 GCA_027307405.1 Hyphomicrobiales bacterium
GCACTCGAACCACGGCCTCACTCCGCGCCCGCCGCCGCTCACGATGCCGGTCATGATCGGCGTTCGCGATGTCCCACCAGCAGCATCGACGAGCGCCACCGTCAGATGAAACCATCCGGCTCGCGGGCGCACCGGATCCGCGCGCGTAATCGCGATCCGCCACGTGCTCCTATTGCTCACGCGCAGTTCGCTTCCGTCGAGACGCCGCGCAATCTCGAGCGCCGGCGACGTCGTCGGCTTCGGACAGATCCATTTGCCCGGCAAGAATTGGGCGGACGAATTGTAATGGGGATCAATGTGCACGACCTTGATGCCGAGTTTCTTCAGCCACTGCCGACGCACCGTACCTTCTTGCGCGCCATAGGAGCCACTGGTGGTATCGGGATCGGCGGCCCAGAACACTACCATCTCACAGTTTTGCAGCAGATCCTCGACGGTGCCGTAAGTCTCACACTGGCCGACGCGCATCGTGTAGCCCCAGTGGTGCGCGGCGCCCCAGTACCAGCCTTCCCAGCTGTCTGGGTTGTGGTGGACGGGCGTGTGACCGACAG
>DAHUXA010000432.1 GCA_027307405.1 Hyphomicrobiales bacterium
ACTGAGCACGTGCCTAATCTATTGAAGGTGCCGGGCGTGCACGCCGTCGCACGCATGGAGGGCGAGCCGTTCGCCATGAGCATCGGAGGCGAAGAAAAAAGGGTCACGCACGACGGCCCGCGCCATAGCGCGCTCTATGAGATCGATGGTCCTCATGTCCTGGTGAGCCGCGAATGGGCCAAGGCAGTCGAAGCGGGGCGATGGCCCAGTGAGGTGCGGCCGTTCACCCGAAATCGGCAACACACGCTCTACCGGCTACGTTAACTGCATCGGCGTTGGTGCTATCCGACTCGCCGCCAAGGATTGCAAATGTCTACTTTTGACCCAAAGCGGACATAGAGCTTCACTGGCACTCCACCGCGATCATGACGCTTCGCGCCGCCGCATGCCGTTTGGCGACCAGCGGCCGGTAGCCGGGATCGTTGTACCAATCCTTGATCGCCTGCTTGCTCGGAAATTCGACAACGACGACTCGGCTCGGCCGTTGGCCTTCGAGCATTTCATGTGTGCCGGCTTTGGTGAGATAACGTCCGCCGTGCTTTTCGAT
>DAHUXA010000433.1 GCA_027307405.1 Hyphomicrobiales bacterium
TTCCGATCAGAACGTGCCGTCAAGAACGCGGGTTCGGCCATTACCATGGCACCGACGCGAACAATTTGGCTTTAGCTTTTTTGACAAGGTACTTGCTTGCCCCTCGCAAATACCGAATCGAGCTACGCTTTTAACGAGAACTACAACTATTGGGGACACGCTCATGAAATCCTCGGTCGTCAAACGTTCCGTCGTGATCGATGGACACAAAACCAGTGTCAGTCTCGAAGATGCGTTCTGGATCGGCCTGAAAGAAATCGCACGTGCCCAACATGCGACGTTGTCGAATATGGTCACAGAGATCGACAGAACGCGCGAACAAGCCAACTTGTCTTCAGCGATTCGTCTGTTTGTGCTCGACCGGGTACGCACGCCTGGAGCAGATGGGTCAATCCCTATCTGAATACTTTGCGTGCCGTCGAGAATGCGGGGGCAGCGTAGGTAGTTTGATCGATCTTGCGCGGCATTCGCGCTTCAAGATCTGAGCGTTATGATGGTGACAGATTCGCATCGATGCAGAGCGAGCGATGGCCGACATCAATAAG
>DAHUXA010000434.1 GCA_027307405.1 Hyphomicrobiales bacterium
CAGGGCGGACGGCTCGGCGCCGGCGGCCACGTTGCGCAGGCCCTCGTGGACGAGCGCCTGGGCCAGCACGGTGGCGGTGGTGGTGCCGTCGCCCGCGACGTCGTTGGTCTTGGTGGCGACCTCCTTAGCGAGCTGGGCGCCCAGGTTCTCGTACGGGTCCTCCAGCTCCACCTCCTTGGCGATCGTCACGCCGTCGTTGGTGATCGTGGGCGCGCCCCACTTCTTGTCGATGACGACGTTGCGGCCCTTCGGGCCGAGCGTCACCTTCACGGCGTCCGCGAGCCGGTTCACGCCGCGCTCGAGCGCGCGCCGCGCCTCCTCGTCGAACTCCAGCATCTTCGCCATGAGCACCTCAAATTGCTGCGGTATAGGTCATTGCGGCGGCCCCGGCTGGCTCGGCGGGCTCGCGATCCAGCGGGCCGGCCACGGACTACCGCCCCGGACGCCAGGGAAGCGCCGGGGCGGTGGTCCGGAGCGGACATCTGGTCGCGGGACGCGCCCGCCGCCTGAGCCGCGGTGTTACTTCTCGATGATGGCCAGC
>DAHUXA010000435.1:0-243 GCA_027307405.1 Hyphomicrobiales bacterium
CTTGTCCCATCCACGTCTTTGCTTGTTGTCGGGCTGGGAAGACGTGGATGCCGGCATAAAGCCGGGCATGACGAAGGGGAACGGCACGGCTTAGACCCGTCATCCGCGGTTTATGCCGGGCACCCATGACTCTCTTTTTACATTTTTACGGGGACTCTCGTCCGTCATGGCCGGGCTTGTCCCGGCCATCCACGTCTTTACTCTGCTGTGCGTGTAGACGTGAATTGTAGGATCCGTCATGCC
>DAHUXA010000435.1:253-541 GCA_027307405.1 Hyphomicrobiales bacterium
CGGCCTGTCGATCGGGCTTGCATGGAACGCATTGCTTTGGCTGGTGCGGGGATGGCGGGCGGCGTCGCCACAAGGCGCTGATTAACAGTCGTCATGCCCGGCCTTGTGCCGGGCATCCACGTCTTTGCGGCCTTGAGTAAAGAAAGACGTGGATGGCCAAGCCCGGCCATGACGCGGAGAGATAATGCCTATCAACTGATGTGGAGAGCGTGGTTCAACTCACCAAGCCCAGCTCCAGCGCCTTGATCTGCAGCGCCAGATAGCGCGAGAAAATCCGGCACTGCGCCA
>DAHUXA010000436.1 GCA_027307405.1 Hyphomicrobiales bacterium
AAAAGGAGCGTCTGGACGAGGCGGCCGGAACGCTGGGGCGCATCCCGCTGGACCTGGTCACCTGGACGGTGCGCAACACCAACCGCGCCGACGTCCAAATGGATCCCAAACACGATCGCTTCAACCGCGCGCAGTCCCTCACCCTGCTGCCTCCCGACGAGCGTCCGACCATGAAGTGGAACGGCAATCCCTTCCGCATTGACGGCGGCAACGGCGGCCGCAGCGAAGAGGTGGGCACCTTCTACCTGCTGCCCTACTGGATGGGCCGGTATCTGGGCCTCCTGGATTGACGCCCCGGTTTCCGCTATAATCAAAAGACGCAAACGTCCGCGGAGAGGTGGCCGAGTGGCTGAAGGCGGCGGTTTGCTAAACCGTTGTACGGCCCAAAAGCTGTACCCAGGGTTCGAATCCCTGCCTCACCGCCAGTTTCCTGCCCGGTTTTATTGATCGTTTTTACGTCCGCGAGTCCGCTGCCACCTATTGCCACCAGGCTTCGCGTCATTGATCACCGCCCGGATCGAAGGTGAAGACTGCGGTTA
>DAHUXA010000437.1 GCA_027307405.1 Hyphomicrobiales bacterium
CTGGTCGATCTGGACGTTCATCCTCGGATCGCGATGCAGATCCTGAGGCACGCCGACTTCTCGATCACGATGGAGGTGTACTCGCAAGTCACTAGTCAGGCGACCCGGGATGCGCTGAAGAGGCTCGGTGAGAGCCTTGACGGGTCGTAGCGCTGCTGTACTTCGCTGCTGTACGGCCTCGGTCAGGGGCCTTGCGATCGGCCCTGCATGGCCCCTGACCTGCTGCGCGCCCGAAGGGATTCGAACCCCTGGCCTCTGCCTTCGGAGGGCAGCGCTCTATCCAGCTGAGCTACGGGCGCCCGATGTTAACCGTTATACTCGCGACCCTCGGGCGCGGTTCCGGTACTCGTTCCGGGAATGTGCTTGAAGAGATCGAGCTTGTGGTCGACGAGTCCGCGGTAGAATTTGCGAACGCAATCCGGATGTCCGAAAAAATACGTGCGCGCGTATGCGAGATCGTCGCCCGAGCTGTCGGGAACGTAGTGCGATATCTCGATCTCTTCCATCTGATTGCGATCGACGGGATGAGGACAGAAATC
>DAHUXA010000438.1 GCA_027307405.1 Hyphomicrobiales bacterium
CGCCGGCACCCGCACGATCAACTGCTCGACGGCCGCGTCGACATGCGCGCGATAGCCACTGACGTCGTCACCGTTCGGCCGCGTGATCAAGCCACGTTGCGGCCGTGCGTGACGCGGACCAGCCGCGACGTAGTAGGAATTGAAAAGAAAGGGGAAGCGCTCGTCGAAAATCCTGTAGGCCGGGTCGTGAGGCACCAATAAAAACTGTTCGAAGAACCACGTAACATGGGCGCGATGCCATTTGGTTGGGCTGGCGTCCGCCATTGACTGCACGATCTGGTCTTCGGCCGATAGATGCGCTGCGCGCGCCTCTGTCTCGGCCCGAACCCGACGGAATGCCTGGAGCCAAAACTGGCGCATCTCATCCAAAGAACGCTTCGGCTCTTGCGCCGGCTCACCACGTGGGGCCGGCGACATTGCGATGCGCGCCATGGAGAGCCTCCGTAAATACAAAGGGCTTCGACAGTCGATGTACGTACAGATACGGTTTAAGGATGCGATTGTTCCATCGCATCATGGGGTGGAGCAACCTCGAATT
>DAHUXA010000439.1 GCA_027307405.1 Hyphomicrobiales bacterium
CTCCGCCTCGGTGGCCTGGCAGGCTCATATCCAGAATGCACCGCACCTCTACGTTCCGGCCGCGATCGCGCTCGTGCTCAAAGGCATCATCATTCCGGTCGCGCTGCACCGCGTCGTAATCCGACTCGGCATCCACCGCGGGATCGAGACTGTCGTCGGCATTGGGCCGACCTTGCTCTTTGGTGTCGGGCTCACGGCGCTCTCGATGGTCGTCATGCTCAAGGCGGCGGAAACTGCCGATCCCTTGGCGCGCGAGGATCTCGCATTTGCCTTGTCGATCCTGCTGCTTGGCCTGCTCATGATGGTGACGCGGCGCAACGCGGTCAGCCAGATCATCGGTTTCATGTCGATCGAGAACGGTCTGATCCTCGCGGCCACGGCGGCCAGAGGCATGCCGCTCGTCGTCGAGATCAGCGTGGCATTCTCGGTTCTGGTCGCCTTCATCGTGATTGGTGTGTTCTTGTTCCGCATCCGCGAGCGGTTCGATTCCGTCGAACTTGAAGCCCTCGACGAGTTTCGCGGAGAGCGGCGGTGAAC
>DAHUXA010000043.1 GCA_027307405.1 Hyphomicrobiales bacterium
TGCTGCAGCAATGCGTGCAACTTTGCGGCCTCGATCGGCTTCTGCAGCACAGGCGCGTGGGCAAACGCGGAAACAATACTATCGGGCCCGTAACCGGTAACGAATGCGAAGGGGATTTTCCGATCGGTCAGTATGTCGGCCACGGCATAGGTTTTCTCCCCGCCCAGGTTCACATCGAGGATACCGGCCTGCAAATTGTTGCTTTTGGCGGCAAGTATGGCGTCGCTGAAGCGGCTGTAGGGGCCGTCGACCTTGTGTCCGAAAGCGGACAACATGTCCGCCAGCATCATTGATACCAGCGGTTCGTCTTCCACAAGAAGGACACGCTTGTCGTCCGGACTTGTCGCAACGAATTTTGTTGTCTCGCCGTCGACTTGTCGCCGTAAAGGTCGCTTCGAAGACTCATTTGCGGGGTCGTTGGGCAGGGTCAACGTGCAGCGTAGGCCGCCCGCTTGCCAGTCGAAGTCTACGATCCCGCCAAGCTGGCGTTCGATGCCGGCTACAATGGCGCGGCTGCCGTAGCCGCGGCGCGTTGGCGGGGTGATTTCTGGTCCACCTGTCTCCACCCAGATCAATTCGAGCTTGCCAGGCTCTGTACGCCACGAGAGATCGACGCGGCCAAGCTCGTTCGACAACGCGCCATATTTTGCCGCGTTGGTCGCCAACTCGTGCAGCGCCAAGGCAATCGTCTGAGCAGTGGCCGGGGGCAGCAGCACGACAGGGCCGCGGGTCGAGACCCGTTCGTTACCGCCGGCGCGATAGGGTGCGAATTCTTCTTCGACAAGCCGATTAAGGTCGGCTCCCTCCCAGCGCGAGCTGGCTAACAGCCTGTGCGCGTTGGAGAGTGCACCGATGCGGCCATCGAGAGCGCTGATATATGCGTCGATGCTTTCAGCGCGGGTGAGGCGCATGATCGACTGCACGACGGCCACGACATTGCGCGCGCGGTGATCGACTTCTTCGGCCAGCAGGATTTGCCGTTCTTCGGCGCGCTTACGGTCGGTGATATCGGCAGTGACGCCGCTGAGCCAGATCAGGCGCCCGTGTTCATCGAAGCTTGCTGCCGCGGTGCCAGTGCACCACCGGACTTCGCCATTCGGCCGTCGCACGCGAAATTCGGTCTGGAAGGTATTGGCATCTTTCGAAACCTTGCGAAAGGTGCGAACCAACAGCTCAAAGTCGTCGGGATCGATGAGCGGGCGGACACTCTCCATCGTCGGCACGAAGGTACTTGGATCGACGCCGAATATTTCGCATTGACCGTGGTCCCACAACACCGGTGAGCTACGCGCGACATTCCATTCCCAGCTGCCCATTTGTCCGGCAGCGAGTGCCAAGCTGCGCAGGCGCTCGCTCTGGCGGAGTTGCAGCGTGGACGCAGCGAGTTCAGCCGTGCGCTCCACCACGCGCGCCTCGAGCTCTCGGTTCAGTTGTTCGAGCTGTCGCTTTTTCCGGTACAGCTCGACAAATACTTTGACCTTCGCGCGCAGAACTTCCGGAATGACCGGCACCGGCACGTAGTCGACTGCGCCCATCTCGTAACCGCGCAAACGATCAACGTCGGTCAACAGGATGGCAGAAATGAAAATGAGCGCTGTCTTCTCGAAGCGGGGATGATTGCGGATCATCGCGGCCAGCTGGAAGCCGTCGATGTCCGGCATATAGACATCGATGAGAACGACAGCGACGTCATTCTTCAGGAGCAGCTCGAGCGCTTCCGTAGCATTGCTCGCGCTCAACAGGTTCTCACCGACGTCCGCTAGGATCGCTTGATAGGTGAGTAGTTTCGCCGGCTGGTCATCGACAAGGAGTATGTTGACTTTGTCGTCCATGATTTCCCCGCTGTCAGCGATGTAGCCAACTGCGAAGCGCGGACAGCAGTTGTTCCGTGTTGACCGGCTTTGCCAGATAGTCGGAAGCGCCGGCATCGAGGCATTTCTCACGGTCTCCCTTCATTGCTTTGGCCGTGAGCGCGATGATCGGCAGCCGACGGAAATTGGCGTTCGTGCGGATTTGCTCCATCGTCTGATACCCGTCCATTTCCGGCATCATGATGTCCATGAGCACGATGGCGATGTCGGGATTGGATTCGATCAGCTGGATCGCCTCATTGCCGGTCGTCGCGGCAAGAACGCGCATCCCACGCCTCTCGAGAACGCTGCTCAGCGCAAAGATATTACGGGCATCGTCGTCAACCAGCAGCACGGTACGATTGACCAGGTCCTCGTCGGATGTGGTCAGTCGCTCCAGCATCCGCTGTTTCTCCGGAGGAAGTTCGGTCACGACCCGGTGGAGGAACAGCGCGGTTTCATCCAGAAGCCGCTCGGGCGATTCAACGCCTTTGACCACGATGGAGCGGGCCATCGTGTGAAGGCGCGCGTCTTCTTCCGGACTAAGCTCGCGTCCGGTGAACACGACAACCGGCACTTCCGACAGCTTCTCGTCGGCGCCCAACTCTTCCAAGACCTGGAATCCGGACATGTCGGGCAGCCGCAGGTCGAGTACCACGCAGTCGGCAGGCTGGCGGCGCAGCGCATCAAGCGCGCCGCGTCCGGTGTCTGCGGTCTCGATCTCGACATCGTCATAACCGAGCAATTCCGAAATGCTCATCTGCTCGGCTGGATTGTCCTCAACGACCAGGAGGCGCTTGCGCCGCGGCGTTGAGTATTCCTTGATCCGGCGGAGCGCGGCCTCGACACCTTCGGTGGTCGTGGGCTTGCTGACGAACGAGAATGCGCCGCGAGCCAGCCCATGATGCTTGTCTTCATCGAGCGTGATGATCTGCACCGGGATGTGGCGCGTCAGCGGATTTTGCTTGAGCTGGCTCAACACACTCCAGCCCAGCATGTCCGGCAGGAAGACATCGAGCGAGACGGCGTTCGGCTGATACTGCTTGGCCAGTTCAAGTGCATCGGCGCCGCGCATCGCGACCAGGACTTTGAATCCCCTGTCGCGGGCGAGATCGACGAGAACGCGGCAATAGTGGGGGTCGTCCTCCACAATCAGCAGGATTGAATCGCCCGGCTGTATTTCGTGCCGGTCATCCGGAATCTGTTCGACGACGCGCTCCGGAAGCACAATCGGGGCTTGCACCGGTGGCGTGCCGGGCGCGTTCGGCGGCCGCGTCGCAACCGAGGGGCCGGCATAAGTGATTGGCAGATAAAGAGTAAATGTGCTGCCCACATCGGGCGAGCTGCGCAGCTGGATTTCGCCTCCCAGCAGGTTTGACAGCTCGCGGCTGATCGCAAGCCCCAGGCCGGTGCCGCCGTATTTGCGGCTGGTGCTGGCGTCCGCCTGCTGGAACGCCTCGAAGATGATCTTCTGTTTCTCGGCCGGAATTCCGATACCGGTGTCCGCGACCTCGAAGGCCACGACGGTCTGCGCCTGGCTGAGGATCGGATGCGTCGAGGTCCATCCGGCGGGCGCGGCTGAGACCTTGAGCTGAACACCGCCTCGATCGGTGAACTTGAATGCATTCGAGAGCAGGTTCTTGAGCACTTGCTGCAAACGCTTGGCGTCGGTGATGAGACTGCGCCCGAGCGACGGATCGAGATCGACTTTGAAAGAGAGCTGCCGCGTGTCGGCTTCGTGGCGGAACGGGCGGCCGACTGCGTCGAGCAGATTGGAGAAGAAGATTTCTTCTGCTTCCACGGTGACTGTTCCAGATTCGATCTTCGACAGATCGAGAATGTCGCTGATGAGGTTGAGCAGGTCGGTGCCGGCGCCATGGATCGTACGGGCAAATTCGGTCTGCTTGCTCGTGAGGTTTCCATCCGGGTTGTCGGCGAGCTGTTGTCCGAGAATAAGAATACTGTTCAGCGGCGTGCGCAATTCGTGCGACATGTTGGCCAGGAACTCCGACTTGTATTTCGAGGTCAGCGCGAGCTCGGCTGCCTTTTCCTCCAACGCGCGCCGAGCCTGCTCGATTTCCTGGTTCTTTCTTTCGACTTCCACGTTGCGTTCGGCGAGCTGCTGAGCCTTCTGCTCGAGCTGTTCGTTGGTTTGCTGCAATTCGCGTTGTTGCGTCTGCAATTCGCCCGCGAGTTGCTGCGACTGCTTGAGCAGACCTTCGGTCTGCATCGTTGCCTCAATCGAATTGAGCACGATGCCGATGCTGGCAGTCAGCTGCTCGAGGAACATCGTCTGTAGCGCAGTGAACTTGGTGACCGACGCGAGTTCGATCACCGCCTTCACCTGGTTCTCGAAGAGCACCGGCAAGACAATGATGTTGCTGGGCGCGACCTTGAACAGAGCCGAACCAATCGGCACTGCATGAGTCGGCATGTTCGTAATCAGCATGCGGCGCTTGTCGGCGGCGCATTGTCCGATCAGTCCTTCGCCGATCCGGAGCCGCGGCGGGTGCCCGTTGGAGCCGTCGTCCGCGTAGGCGGAAAGCAGCCGCATCGTCGCCAACTCTTCGCTTTCCACCTGATAAATCACGCCTAGTTGCGCGTTGACTAGCGGCGTAAGTTCGCTCAACAGCAGGCGGCCGACGGTGGTCAGGTCGCGCTGGCCCTGCAACATGTTGGTGAACTTGGCGAGGTTGGTCTTCAGCCAGTCCTGCTCAGTGTTGCGGTCCGTGGTCAGGCGCAAGTTGTCGATCATCGTATTGATGTTGTCTTTAAGCTCGGCCACTTCGCCGCGAGCATCGACCTGAACCGATCGTGTCAGGTCTCCCTTGGTCACCGCGGTGGCGACTTCGGCGATTGCGCGCACCTGCGTAGTCAAGTTCGCCGCGAGCAGGTTCACGTTGCCGGTGAGCGCTTTCCAGGTGCCTGCCGCTCCAGGCACGTTGGCCTGGCCGCCGAGACGTCCATCGACGCCCACTTCGCGCGCAACGCTGGTCACCTGATCGGCGAAGGTCGCGAGCGTATCAGTCATGTTGTTGATGGTCTCGGCGAGTGCCGCCACTTCGCCTTTCGATTTCACGGTCAGGTTTTGCTTGAGATCGCCGTTGGCGACGGCGGTCACCACCTTGACGATGCCGCGTACCTGCTCGGTGAGGTTCGCCGCCATCACGTTAACGGTGTCGGTCAGATCCTTCCAGGTGCCGGCAACCCCCGGCACCGCGGCCTGGCCGCCGAGCTTGCCTTCGGTGCCGACTTCGCGCGCGACGCGCGTCACTTCCGATGCGAACGCGTTGAGCTGGTCCACCATGGTATTGATGGTGTTCTTGAGCTCGAGAATTTCGCCTTTAACGTCCACTGTGATCTTGCGCGACAAGTCGCCGCGCGCGACGGCGGTGGTCACTTCCGCGATGTTGCGGACCTGGGTAGTGAGGTTCGCCGCCAGCAGGTTGACGTTGTCGGTCAAGTCTTTCCACGTGCCCGCGACACCCGTCACGTTGGCTTGCCCGCCGAGGCGCCCCTCGGTGCCGACTTCGCGCGCCACGCGCGTCACTTCGCCGGCGAATGACCGCAGCTGATCGGTCGTGGTGTTGAGCGTTTCCTTGAGTTGCAGCAGCTCGCCACGAACGTCTACGGTGATTTTCTTTGACAGGTCGCCATTGGCAATGGCCGTTGCCACTTCGGCGATGTTGCGGACCTGAGCGGTCAGGTTCGAGGCCATGAAGTTGACGTTGTCGGTCAGGTCTTTCCAGGTGCCTGCCACTTCCGGCACTTCCGCCTGGCCGCCGAGCTTGCCTTCGGTGCCGACTTCGCGCGCAACGCGCGTCACTTCCGACGCGAACGAATTGAGCTGGTCCACCATGGTGTTGATGGTGTTCTTGAGCTCGAGAATTTCGCCTTTCACGTCCACCGTGATCTTGCGCGACAAGTCACCGCGCGCGACGGCCGTAGTTACTTCGGCGATGTTGCGGACTTGAGCGGTGAGGTTGCCCGCCATCGAATTCACGGAGTCAGTCAAGTCTTTCCAGGTGCCGGCGACGCCCGGCACGTTGGCCTGACCGCCGAGGCGGCCTTCGGTGCCGACTTCGCGCGCCACGCGCGTCACTTCGCCGGCGAACCGGTTGAGCTGGTCCACCATCGTGTTGAGCGTTTCCTTCAGCTGAAGGATTTCGCCGCGCACGTCGACGGTGATCTTCCGCGACAGATCGCCGCCCGCGATGGCGGTCGCCACTTCGGCGATGTTACGGACCTGGCCGGTGAGATTGCCGGCCATGGAGTTCACCGAGTCGGTCAGGTCCTTCCAGGTGCCGGCAACGCCGGGCACCGCGGCCTGGCCGCCCAGCTTTCCTTCGGTGCCGACTTCACGCGCGACGCGGGTCACCTCCGAAGCGAATGCGTTGAGCTGGTCCACCATGGTGTTGAGCGTTTCCTTGAGCTGAAGGATTTCGCCCGACACGTTGACGGTGATCTTCTTCGACAGGTCGCCTTGCGCGACCGCGGTTGCCACTTCGGCGATGTTGCGGACCTGGCCGGTGAGGTTCGAGGCCATCGAATTGACGCTGTCGGTCAAGTCTTTCCAGGTGCCGGCTACGCCGCGCACCACCGCCTGGCCGCCCAGCTTGCCTTCGGTGCCCACCTCGCGCGCGACGCGGGTCACTTCGCCCGCGAAGCCGTTGAGCTGGTCCACCATGGTATTGATGGTGTCCTTGAGCTCGAGAATTTCGCCGCGCACGTCCACGGTGATCTTCTTCGACAAGTCACCATTGGCGACGGCGGTCGTCACCTCAGCGATGTTACGAACCTGGCCGGTCAAGTTGCCGGCCATCGAGTTCACGGAATCGGTCAAATCCTTCCAGGTGCCGGCAACGCCGAGCACGTTGGCTTGGCCGCCGAGGCGGCCTTCGGTGCCGACTTCGCGCGCCACGCGCGTCACTTCGCCGGCGAAAGCATTGAGCTGGTCCACCATCGTGTTGACGGTTTCCTTCAGCTGAAGGATTTCGCCCGACACGTTGACGGTGATCTTCTTCGACAGGTCGCCGCCGGCGATAGCGGTCGCCACGTCGGCGATGTTGCGGACCTGGGCCGTCAGATTGCCGGCCATGAAGTTGACGCTGTCGGTCAGGTCTTTCCAGGTGCCGGCGACGCCCGGCACGGCGGCCTGACCGCCCAGCTTGCCTTCGGTGCCGACTTCACGCGCCACGCGCGTCACTTCCGAGGCGAACCCGTTAAGCTGGTCCACCATCGTATTGATGGTGTCTTTGAGTTCGAGAATCTCGCCGCGCACGTCGACCGTAATTTTGCGCGACAAGTCGCCGCGGGCCACGGCGGTGGTCACTTGCGCGATGTTGCGCACCTGGTCGGTCAGGTTGCCGCACATGGCGTTGACCGAGTCGGTCAGGTCCTTCCACGTTCCGGCGACGCCCGGCACGATCGCCTGGCCGCCGAGCTTGCCGTCGGTGCCGACTTCGCGCGCGACGCGCGTCACTTCCGATGCGAAGGAACGCAGCTGATCGACCATCGTATTGATGGCTTCTTTCAGCTGGAGGATTTCACCGCGCACGTCCACGGTGATTTTCTTCGAAAGGTCGCCGTCGGCGACCGCGATGGTGACTTCGGCGATGTTGCGCACCTGAGCGGTCAGGTTGTTCGCCATCGAGTTCACGCTTTCGGTGAGGTCCTTCCACACGCCGGTCACTTCACGCACCTGCGCCTGACCCCCGAGCTTTCCTTCGGTGCCGACTTCGCGGGCGACGCGGGTCACTTCCGAGGTAAAGACGCTCAGCTGCTTGATCATCGTGTTCACGATGCTGGCAGCTTCGAGGAATTCGCCCTTGAGCGGGCGGCCATCTACCTCAAGCCGGACGGTCTTCAACAGGTCGCCTTGCGCGACGGCGGCGACCGCGGTTGTGACTTCCTTGGTCGGCCAGAGCAGATCATCGATCAGCGTGTTGACCGATAATTCCATTTCGCCCCAGGCGCCATTGGAAATGCCGAACTTGACGCGGTGGCGCGTCTCGCCCTCGCGGCCAACAACCTGTCCGACGCGCTCGAGCTGCTGGGCCATCCGTTCATTGGAGGCGACGATATCGTTGAAGGTGTCTGCGATCTTGCCGAGGATGCCGTCATGCTCGACACCCATTCTCACGGAAAAGTCCCCCGCGCGCATCGCGCGCAGCGCCTGCAACATGTTTTGCAGTTCAACTGGAGAGGCTACTTCGGAAGCATCATCAGCCCGCCGGCTCGAACGTTTTTTCGACAGCACGCCATTGGCAGTTTTTTTATTGCTGATTGTTGTTTGTTCCATCGACCTCTCCCGAATAACGTCCTTTCACCCCGCGCAAGCGCATGCGGCGGGGCTGGTCCAAGGCGATAGGGCCTGACCTTCATGGCCAGCTACCGCAGGTACCGCAGCCGCAACGCCCGGATCATTCGCCATGCTTATTTGGGGCAGAAACCTGACCCTCCCGCTCGCTCCACCGTTCACGGTGGAGCGCCCGCCAGCAATTAAATCCGCTAATCGGCGAAAGGTTCCGGATACCACCGGGGTTTACAGGGGAAAACCTCCGCGCCCTGGAATCCGCTATTAACACAATAAGTTATGTGGTTTTCTTAAACACCTTGTTCGGTGCCGGCTGGTTCGGCCGAAAGCACTCTCATGATGTCGTCGTGCACTCTTTGTCGGTCGCTGTCGCTCGTGGTGGCGTTCAAGCGCGCCTCGTAAGCAATGCGTGCCGGCCGATGAAATGCGAGCACACGATCACCAATGTCCATCGCCTCTTTGATCTGGTGGGTGATGAACACGGCGGTCTTGTCGGTCTGCCGGACCAGCCGGACGAATTCGGTCCGCAGGTCGCGCGCGGTCATTTCGTCAAGCGAGGAAAACGGCTCGTCGCACAGCAGAATCTCCGGGTCGACTGCGAAGGCGCGCGCAATCGAGACGCGCTGACGCATGCCGCCCGACAGCGCATGCGGATAGTCGGTTTCGTGTCCGGAAAGGCCGAGACGCGTGAGCCAAGCCCGTGCGGTGTCCTCCGCCTGCTTCGGATCGCTGTCGAGGATCTGCAGCCCGAGCAGCACGTTGTCGAGCGCCGTGCGCCACGGCATCAGCCGGTCGTTCTGAAACACGATGCCGATTTTGCCGCGGAAGAAATCAAACTCGCGGAAGGGGTCATGACCGATCACGCGCGCCTGACCGGCGCTCGGCTCGATCAAGCCGGCGACGATTTTGAACATCGTCGACTTGCCGCAGCCGGTCTTGCCAAGCACCGCGACAATCTCGCCTTTGGCGATTTCGAACGAGAGCCTGTCGACGGCGGTGAAATCGCCGCGCCCGTCCGGACGGCTGAACACCGTGGTCACGTTCGTGAAGCGGATGACCGGGTCGCTCATCGATCACATGGCCCGCTCGGACACGGCACGATAGCGCAAGGCCCAGTTCTCGATCGCGGTGATGACCTGCTGCACGACCAACACGAACAGCACGAGCTGCAATGTCCAGGCCATGGCGCCGGCCATGTCGAACAATTGCTGCTGGCGCAAGAGCTGATAACCGACGCCGCCGGTGGCGCCCACCAACTCCGCCACCACCACGACGCGTGCGGCGTTGCCGAGGTTGACCTTCCAGGCGGTCAGTATGCCTGGCACGATGGTCGGTACGATCAGGAAGCGAAACAACGTCCAACGTGACGGCCGAAACGACATGGTCATCTCGAACAGGTCCTTCGACATCGAGCGGAAGGCGTCGAGGATCTGGAAGGTGAATGCGGGCAGCGTGGTCATGATCATGATGAACAACACACGAAATTCAATGCCGTGGAACCAGATAATCGCGAACACCACCCAAGACAGCGCCGGAATGCCCTGAAAAAAGGTCAGAATCGGTGCGACGAAATTCTCCGCGGTTCTCGACTGGCCGATAACCATCGCCAGGATGCCGCCAAGAGCGAACGCGCCGAGCAGTCCGCCAAAAATACGGCCGGCAGTCAGCAGGACATCGACCAGCAACGAGCCGGTTATCAGAACCTCGACGGTCCGCGAGATGATTTCTGGCACCGGCGGGAACAGGTAGTGCGGGAAGATCATCGACAGAATCTGCCAGCCAAACGCCAGCACGATCATTCCGGCGGCGGCCTGCAGCGCGCGCATGGTGCGTGTGTTCTTCATCATCGTCATCATCTATCGGATTGCACGGACGACGTATGTCATCTCATCGGACTGACACAGACGACGTCATCTCATCTCATCGGATTGGTATAGACCGTGTCATTCGACGGCACCGCCTTGAAATAGCCGACGTCGACCCCGGCCCTGTAGACCGCGTCGATCTGCCTGGCGACGTCGCCCGCCGGCACGACGCTCATGCCGAGCCGGTCATTGGCCTTGATCAGCGAGACCAGCGCGGCGCGGTCCTCGGGCGTCGATTTCGGTGCGATCAAGGCGACCGATTCCTCCGGATGCTTGGCGATAAAGTCGCCGGCCTCCTTGTAGGTGGCATAGAGTTTGGGGATCAGCGCCTGGTTCTGCGCGATCCAGTCGGCATGCGCGGCGACGCCAAGATACGGAATGCGCTCGCCACCGGCGAAGTTTTTCCAGGTCTTGCTCATGTCGGTGTCGAGCGTCTGGATCGCCGGCTTTTTCGCCTTCAGCAGCGTATAGGCCGGCTCCCAGAGCTGGATTGCATCGGCGCGATCGGCGAGCGCGTAGCCGACGAGGCCCGGCGGGGCGGTATTGATCACCTGGATCTTGGAGACGTCCGCGCCCAGTTTCCTGGCAAAGAACTCGAACATGACAAAGTTCGTGGTCGATGAAGCAGCGGCCAGCTGTTTGCCCTCGAGATCCTTGACGGTTTTCACGTCCGGCCGGGAGGTCACGACCGCGCCCCAGAAGTCGAACAGATTGAACAGATATTTCACCTTCACGCCACGCTGGTCGGCGAGGCCGACGGTGAGCACCGCCGCGCTGCCCCCGACCTTGAACTCGCCGGAGTTGAATTGCGTGGTGTAGGCATCGGGCGGCCGCTCGACGAATTCGATGTCGAGCCCATGCGCCTCATCGAGCTTCTTGGCCTTGATCACCGGCGGCATGAAAGCGCCGAGTGACGGGAAACCGAACACGACGATCTGAATCTTGGCCGGCGCTTGCGCCAAAACAGGAGCAGGCATCCCAAGCACGAGCCCAACGAGCGCCCAACACGCGAGTGCGTAAAACCGTGTCATGTGAATCCTCCCTTTAGCTTTCATCGTATTGGACTTTTGTTCTTCATTGAATCCGGAACAGGCGCACCGCCAATCCGCCGTTGATCGATGCGGCCTGTTCCTTCGAAAGGCCGGCGGCTGCGACAATTTTCATCGGTTCGGTATCGCCGATCGGGAACGGCATATCGGAGCCCATCATCAGACGGTCCGCGCCCATCATCTCCACGACAAATTTGAGGACGCGCACCTCGTGCAGGATGGTGTCGGTATAGATCCGCGACAACGCTTCGACGGGATCGCCGATGCCGGGCGTGATCGTGGCGTTGCGCTTGAGCCGCCCGAGCACGAAGGGGAGGGCGGCAGCGCCCATGGGCGCGAAGAATTTCGCATTTTTGTAGCGCATGACGTGACCCGCGCAGATCAGTCGCGCCACTGCCACGGCCGCATCGGTGATACGGCCAAGGCCATTGGCGAGACCGAAATCGTTCACGCGCACGTCACCGGCATCGAAACTCGGATGGATATGAATGAGCGCGCCGGTCTCGTCCGCCGCCTGCCAGAACGGCTCGAGATCAGCAGCATCGAGCGTTGAGCCGACCCCGCGCGGCAGCGTGCCGATCATGGCGCCTGCGAAGCCTGCCTTCACCGCATCCTTGAGGACAGAAGCGGCGCGCGCGCCGTCGCCCAGCGGCACAGTTGCGAGCGGGACGAAACGCGGCTCGGCCTTGGCTGCCGCCTGTAGCGCATCGTTGGTCAAACGTGCCCAGGTTTCCGCCTCTGCGCCGGGGAGCTCGTAGCCGAACATGTCGGCCCAGCCACCCACGACCTGCTTGTCGATACCCTGTGCGGCCATCCACGCCACGCGGCCTGCAATATCGGACAGCGGCTTTGATACCGGCCGGGTCGGCTTGCCGCCGGCAAAGGCGAGCGCAAGCGAGCCGCCATCCTCAATCTGTCGCACACTAGGAAACTTGGCCGCGCCCTTGCGGATTGCGACGAGCAGATCCGGCGGCACCAGATGAGCGTGACAGTCGACGATCATTTGCCGCCCTTCTTCGCGCGCGCCTCGGCGATCAAATCGCCCAGCTTCGACACTTTCAGAGGCAGTGTGTTGATTGAAACGCCAAGTGGCTTGAGCGCGTCATTGACCGCGTTGGCGATCGCCGCGGGTGCGCCGAGATAACCGGACTCGCCCGAGCCCTTCTGCCCGAGCACCGTGTGCGGTGAGGGCGTTTCGTGGTCGATAATCTTGATAGCCGGCACTTCGTGCGAGGACGGCAGCAGATAATCCATGAACGTCTGGGAGATAAGCTGGCCTTCGTCGTTATAGGCAAACTCCTCATGCAGGGCGGCGCCAATGCCGTGGGCAATGCCGCCCATGGTCATGCCGCGCACGATCTTCGGATTGATCTGAGTGCCGCAGTCGTGCCCGAGCCGGTAGCGCACGATCTCGGGCACGCCCAGATCCGGATCGATGCTGAGCAGGATCAGATGGAATTCGAACGCGAAACACGGATACATCTGCACGCGTCCGTCGGGTGTCGGCAGCGTGCCGCCGGTCGGCACATCGTAGATGTGGCTCACGGCCAATCCCGGTTCGCAGCCGTCCGGCATGCGATGAATATTGCGGTGCGCGATCTGCACCAGATCGGCCCAGGTCCGTTTGTTTTGCGGCGCATTGCGGTCGAACACGTTGCCGTCTTTATAGACCGCCCGCTCAGGCGGGATGCCAAGATCATGCGCCGCGATGGCGGTGAGCTTGGCTTTGAGTTTTTGCGCGGCGTGGAACGCTGCGCCGCCCAGCATGATCGCCATGCGGCTGCCAACCGGCGTGCCACTCGGCAATGAGTTGAGCGAATCCGGCCGCGCCACCCGGATGGTGTCGGGATCGATCTGCAGGACTTCGCCGATCACCGTGCCGACAAGCGTCTCGTGGCCCTGGCCCGATGAGGTCGTGTGCATGGTGGCTGTGATGGCTCCCATGCCGTCCACGACGATGCGGCAGGAGTCCATGAAGGTGGATGTTGTGATCGCCGGGTTGAGCAGCGCCTCGAAGGTCGCGTTGCCACCGGAAGGCTCGAGGCAGGCGGCAATGCCAATGCCGGCAAGCTTGCCCTCGGCGCGCAGCCGATCACGTTCTTTCTTGAGCTCGGCGTAGTTGGTATCGGCGAGCACCTTGTCGATGACGGTGTGATAATCGCCGCTGTCGTAGGTGGTACCGCTCGGAATCATGTAGGGGAATTCTTCGTGGCGGATCAGGTTGCGCCGGCGGACCTCCAACGGATCGAGGTTCAGAACGTTGGCGACCTCATCGATGACGCGTTCAAGCGCGAGATTGGTTGGCCCCTGGCCGAAGCCGCGGACCGCATCTTGCGTGGTCTTGTTGGTGACTACCGCGATGGCACGGTACTGCACGCTTCTGATCTTGTAGGGACCGACGATGGAGCCGATCGGCTTGCCGAGCTGGAACGGAGAACGCCCGGCATAGGCGCCAAGATTTTCCAGCGCGCGCATCTTCATTGAACGAACGACGCCATTGTCATCAAACGCGACCTCCACGTCGAACAGCCGCTCCGGTCCGTGCGCGTCACCACCGCGCATATTTTCCAGGCGATCCTCGATCAAACGGATTGGCACGCCCAAACGCCGGGCGAGGTAGCCGGCGAGCACGGTATTTTTGATGCCACGTTTGACCCCGTAGCTGCCGCCAACATCAACATCGTAATGCACGCGTACCGAGGAGCTCGGTATTTTCAACGCGGCGCCGATCTGGTCGGCATAGCGCGGCATCTGGATCGAGGCATAAACGTCGAGGATTTCACGCCACGGGTCCCACGTCGTCACCACACCGAAGGTCTCGATCGGAACCGTCGATGAGCGGGCCCATTTCACCCGCAGGGAAAGCTTGCGCGGGCTGTCCTTGAAATCCTTGTCGACATCACCCCACACGAAAGTCTTGTCGAGCAGTACATTGGATCCGTGCGCCTGATGCACCAGCACGGCGCCGGGGGCGATGGCCTGCTCGGCATCGAGCACGAAGGGCAGGGGTTCATAGCTGACATCGATCGCTTCGGCGGCATCCTCGGCCTGCGCTCGTGTGTTGGCCACGACGGCAGCGACCCATTCGCCGGAATAGCGTGCGACGTCCACGGCCAGTGGCCGGCGTGGCACGTTCGGCGTATCGAGCCCGGTCATCAGCGGCAGGGTCGCCTCGGCGAGTTCGCGTCCGTCGACGACGTAGTGCACGCCGGGCATATTCAGTGCCGCTCGTTTGTCGATCGATTTGATCCGCGCGGCCGCGTGTGGACACGTCACCAACGCGATGTGTTTTGTATTGGGTAGATCGATATCTGCAACGAACTTGCCTTTGCCCACCACAAAGCGGCGGTCCTCGCGAACACGCCGGTCGCTGGAAACGTAGCGGTGTCGGGCTTCGCTCATTTGCGTAGCTCCGGAGGCCTGTTGGCGCCGCGTATGCGCTCGGCTGCCAGTGCAATCGCCTCTACGATCTGCGCATAGCCGGTGCAGCGGCAGATATTGCCCGAAATGGCCTCGACGATCTGTTCGCGCGTCGGTTCGGGATTGTCGGCGAGCAAGGCGTGCGCGACCAGAACCATCGCCGGCGTACAGTAACCGCACTGCATGCCGTGGGTCTCGCAGAACGCGTCCTGCACGGGTGACAATTCGCCGGGCCCAGGTGTGACGCCTTCTATCGTCGTGATCGCTGCGCCTTCGGCTTGCGGGCTGAACATCAGGCAGGATCGTACGGCGACGCCATCGACCAGCACGGTGCAGGCCCCGCATACGCCATGTTCGCAGCCGGCATGCGCGCCGGTGAGGCCGAGATGGTCGCGCAAACAATCGAGCAACGTGGTGCGAGGCTCGATGTCGAGGGTGTGCTCCGCACCGTTGACGGTCAGCTCAATGCGCATGTGGCTTTCCTTGGGCTTTTCCTTGCGCGTGAGCGTGTGCATCCGCGATCGCGCGCGCGGCGAGAGTGGCCGCCACACGGCGCCGGTAGTCAGCCGAAGCATGCAGATCGGCGAGTGCCTCGACGTCAGCAAGCGCCGCGCGCACGGCCTCGTTCACTTTGGCAGGGTCGAGGGTCGTGCCACGCAATTGCTGCTCAGCGCTTTTGAGCCGGAACGGACAATCGGCAATACCGCCGACGCCAATGGCGATACGTTTTGCCTTGCCGTCGCCGGCCAGCTCCACCTGCGCCGCTGCCGAAACGAATGCAAAGTCGCTGCGCCGCGCATTGACCTCGTGAAAGCCGACGCCGACTTTGCCTGGCCAGACAGGAAAGCGCACGCCAGTCAGGCATGCGCCGGAGGGAAGGGCAGTGGTCATCGGACCGACGAAGAATTCCTGCGCTGGGATATCGGCGGTCTTGCTACCGGCGCGATAGCTCAACGTCGCGTCGAGCGTCACCGCGATCAATGACAGCTCTGCCGCCGGATCGGCATTGGCGAGCGAGCCGCCGATGGTGCCGCGCGCGCGTGTAGCCGTATAGCCGATGAAGGGAATGGCTTGTGCCAGCAAAGGCAATTTCGTGGCGACCAGCTTGTCGCGCTCGACCGCACATTGTCGGGTCGTGGCACCGATCGCCACCGTGTCGCCGTCACCACGTATGTAGGACAGGGTGGCAATGCGGGTGATGTCGATCAACTGCGTCGGTCTCGCCAGCCGCATCGCCATCATCGGCACGAGCGTTTGCCCGCCCGCGATCACGCGCGCGTTCTCGTCGTCGGCGAGCATTGCGCAGGCCTCGTCAAGCGTGGCGGGACGGAAATACTCGAAGGGCGCTGCTTTCATGACCGGGTACGCAGCACTCGAAACGACGCCGACATGGTTAAAGTCTCTTTCGTATGATTTCAACCGCCGGGAAGCACCCAGCGGCGTGGACTAGATCGCAGCTACAACCACAAGATCTTCTTTCGGTAGGCCAGATCGTCCAGCAATGGTTTTGCCGGCCCCCGATGCACCACCTCGCCGCGCTCCAGCGCGAAGACGCGATCGGCCAGCGCCAGCACCAAATCGAGATTGTGTTCAACGATGACCATCGAAACGTGTTGACGCAATGCGTCGAATACACGGAACAGCTCCAGCACGACGGCCGGCGCCAGTCCTTCAAACGGCTCGTCGAGCAGCAGGAGCTTTGTGTTGCCTGATAGCGCTCTCGCAACGGCAACCATCTGCTGCTCGCCTCCGGATAGATAGTCTGCCGCCACGTGCATGCGCTCTTTCAGGCCAGGGAAGAAGCTGAGGATTTTCTCTTCGCTCCATACTACCCCGGTGCTGCCGTCAGTTTTCCGCGCCAGCCGTCCAAGGGCCAAATTGTCGGCAACGGTCATACCGGCAAACAGGCCGCGCCCTTGCGGAACGTAGCCTACGCCCATGCGCGCGATGTCGGGCGTCGGAAGCCCGGCAATATTTTTTCCATCAAACTCGATCGATCCGGAAGCCGGCGGCACGAGGCCACAGAGTGTCTTGAGCAGTGTCGACTTGCCGGCGCCGTTGCGCCCGAGCAGCGCTACGATTTCGCCTTCGCGCACATCAAGGGACGCATCGTTGAGAATGTGACTTTTGCCATAGAACGCATTCACGTTTTCGAACCGCAAAACGCATTTTTCACCTGCGCTGTCAGCGGCGCGACTGGTCTCGGGCGGCTTGCCGGTGCCGGTATATATTTCTTGCACGCGATGATCCCGGCGCACTTCTTCGGGTGTGCCGGTCATGAGCACTTCACCCTGGTTCATCACGGTGACCCGACGTGAAAAGCCGAGCACACGATCGATGTCGTGCTCGACGATCAGCACCGGAATGTTCGTAGCGATGTTCTTGATGAGGTTTGATACGCGCTCCCGTTCCGCGGCGGCAAGACCAGCGAGCGGCTCGTCAAGCAACAAGACATGCGGTTTGGATCCGAGCGCAATTCCCAAATCGACCAGACGCTGCCCGCCATAGGACAACTCGCCGCCTTGGATGTTTTCGATGCCCTCGAGTCCGAGAAAACGGATCAACTCGGCAGTTTCCGTATGGATATCGCCGTAGCTGTCAATGTCGCGCCAGAAATTGAAACGGCCGGGATGGCGTGCCTGCAGCGAAAGGCGGACGTTCTCGTAGATCGACAAATTGCGGAACAGGCTGGTGATCTGGAACGAGCGGGCAAGGCCTTGTTGACAGACGTCCTGCACGGGCAGGCCGTGAATGGTGCGGCCGTTGAGCCGTATTGCCCCTTGGTCGGGATGAAACAGACTCGACACCAGGTTAAATAATGTTGTTTTCCCTGCGCCGTTCGGGCCGATCAGCGCGTGGATTTCACCAGCGCAAAGCTGAAGGCTTGCGTTCGACACGGCGTGAATGCCGCCGAAATGTTTGGACACATCGATGACGTCGAGCACCGTGCCCTCTGTTGCCTTCGGACGCAGGAATGCAGGGAGAGGCAATCCTTCATAAATCTTTCGTTTGCTCATCGCGGCCGCTTCTTCGGGAAGAGGGCGCCACCGCCGGCTGACCGTGCTCCAAATGCCCACGAGGCCGCTTGGTGAAAACAGCACGAATCCGACAAAGACGAGGCCGAACCAAAGCAACCAGTTTTGTGTCCAGATCGAAAATAGTTCGCGAAACAGGATGAAGAACAACGCGCCGAGCGCCGGCCCAAGGATGTGATGCATGCCGCCGATCACGACCATGGCGAGTAGCTCGCCCGAAAACGGTACCGAGACCGCTTCCGCCGAAACCAGATAAGTCTGGAAGCCAAGCAGTGCGCCGGCGACGCCAGTCACCACCGCCGACAGCACAAAAACCGCCAGCTTGTAGCGGTCGACCGGATAGCCCTGGAACGTGGCGCGTAGCTGGTTTTCCCGGATCGCCACGAGCACATGCCCGAAGGGCGAGCGTACAACACGCAAAAGGACGTACAGAACGCACAACCCGATCAAAGCAACGACGATGTAGAAGGCGAGGCCTTCATCAAGAGAGATCGGCCCGATCGCGCCGCGCTTGAGGCCACTGAGGCCATCCTCGCCGCCGGTCACCTCGGTCCATCGGAAAGCGACCGTGTAGGTGAGCGCGGCCAGTGCCAGCGTTAGCAGCGAGAAATAAACACCGCGCCGCCGCAAGATGAGAATGCCGGCCACCGTCGACATCGCCGCGACCACCACCGTCGAAAGCAGGATTGGAAGCCAGATCTGGTTGTGAAACCAATTGAGCTGGATCAGGCCGGCTGCATAGGCGCCGATGCCAAACCACGTACTGTGACCGAACGATACCAGCCCCGTGTAGCCCACGCACAAATTGAGGGCCATGGTCGCGATCGCGAGGATGACCACCATCGACGCCGTGTTCACCGACAGACCGAACACGCGCATGACGAACGGCAACACGATGAGCGCGACTGCGGCGATCCACAGTGGCCTGTATTTCGAATGAGAGCGAGCCTTAATCATTCGAATTTCTCGATGCGTTCGCCCAGCAGACCGCGCGGCCGAAACAGGAGGACCAGGAACATCAAGACGTAAATCGAGGCTTCACCCGCGGCGGGCGCGAAATGGATGGTGATGCCGCGCACCACGCCAACCAAAAGTGCGGCGAGCACGACGCCCCAAAAGCTACCCAGGCCGCCGATCACCACGACGACAAAAGCCACCGTGATAATTTCCGCGCCCATCGCCGGATGCACGATGGTAATTGGAGCGAAGAGCGCGCCGGCCATTGCCGCCATTGCAACGCCGAGAACGACGATGACGGTCATGTAGGGTTGCAGCTTGATTCCGAGCGCGGCGACCATGTCCGGCCGCTGAATTCCAGCGCGCACGACACGGCCAAAGGACGTCTTGTGCAACAGCAACCAGATGCCGAGGAGGACCGACGCCACGACAGCGAGCAGCATCAACCGGTAGCGCGAAAATAGAAAATCGCCAACGAAAACCGCGCCTTTCAGGCTTTGCGGCATCGTCTGAGATAACGGCGCTGCACCCCAGATGATGCGCAACAATTGCTCGGCCATCAGGGCGAGACCGAAGGTCACCAGCAGACTCAAGATCGGATCGGCCGTGTAGAAACGACGCAAGATGAAACGTTCGAACAAAATCCCGAGCATGCCGACGGCGATGGGGGAGGCCACGATCGCGGGGCCGAAGCCAAGATGATTCGTGAGTTCGACCGCGACGTAAGCGCCGAAAGCGTAAAACGCGCCGTGCGCCAGATTCACCACGCCGCCGACGCTAAAGATCAGGGACAGACCCAGCGCGATCAGCAGGTAGTAGCCTCCGAGAACGAGGCCGTTGACTACCTGTTCCAGCAAGAACATGAACGGAATTCTCAGATCATCGCCGCTAAAGGAATAGGGCGGCAGCTTAGCCCGGCCACCGCCTAGCTGTCGCCGGACGCGAGCGCCGTAAAGCGCCCGCGTTCAGCATTCGATCACGATTTGAACGTGCAGGGGTTCTGCTGTTCGGTCGGGTTAAGGACTTCCAGCGGTTGGTCCGCGTTGGGCACCGCGGCGCCCAGCGCAAGGAAGTCCCATTTGTCCTTGGCCTCGCCCTTCTTCCTGACGGTGAAGGGATAGGCTTCCTGGATGAGCTGATGATCGAACTTCCGAAAGTAAGCTTTGCGCGCCTTCAAAATGTCAAACTGCGCGCCGCTCTCGAAGTAGGCAATCAGCTTGTCCGTGTCGGTCGACTTCGTCTCGTTGATGGCTTGCGCCACCATCTTGAGCGAGATGTATTCGATCCAGGCATGGTTCTCCGGCGGTTTCCCGTTGCGCTTTATAAAGCCGTCAACGAAGGTCTTCGACGCGGGCAAATCAAGCGTGTGGTACCAGACCGTCGGCCAAGTCCCGCTCAAATTGCCTTCGCCCGCGGCCCATGCATCGGCGGTGTTCAGATTGAAGCCGACGATCGGGTACGGCAGTCCGAACTCGGCATATTGCTTGATCAGGTTAGTCACCTGATTGCCGGCGAGGTTGGAGCAGACAATGTCAGGCTTGGCCTGCCGGATCTTCAGCAAGTAGGGACTGAAGTCGGTGACATCGGTGGCAACGAGTTCATCGCCGATCAGTTCGCCGCCGTTGCCTTTAAAGAAATTCCGCGCCGCGCCGGCCAGGTCATGGCCGAATAGGTAGTCTGCGGTCAGCGTATAGAACTTCTTGCCCTTCATCATATTGTCGCGCACCAACGCAAGGCCGACGGCATTGACCATGACCGTGCTGGGGATGTCGACGTGGAACGTGTAGCGATTGCAGTTCTTGCCGCGAAGCGCGTCCGAACGGGCACCGATCTGCATGAAAAAACGTTTGTTTCGCTCGGCGACTTGCATGATCGTCAAGGCCACAGCCGAATTAATTTCGCCCATCAGGAAGGCCACGCCGTCCTGATCGAGCATGCGCTGCGCTTTGGTTGCGCCGGTCGCCGGATTGACTGAGTCTTCAGAGATGATCTCAATCTGGCGTCCCATGACCCCGCCGGCTTTATTGATTTCGTCTTCGGCCATTCTGATGCCCAACTGCGCGTAGGTGCCGAGCGCACCGAGGAATCCGGTGAGCGGCGTGAGATGGCCGATTTTGATCTTCTCCGTTTGCGCGTGGACGATCGCCGGAAAGCCGAGAGCGAGCGTGCCAGTCAGTGCGGCGCCGCCCTTCAATACGTTACGTCGCGTGTTTGTGGTCATCCCTGGTCCCCTCCCATGGTTTGTTCTTGGCGGCTAGCGCTGCCGAGTTTTTCTGAAGCTTCCGATCCGGCTCGTGACCGTGTTGCCGGATGGTGACGGAGCATCTCACAATGTCAGAAGCGCTTTCAAGTCTTGAGAAGCGTCCGGGGCGGGCATAATGTCCCCCTCGAGCGCTCGCCACCCGACGGAGCGCTATTTCCCGCAGAGGCGGGCAGGGAGCCACAATGCCAAGGATGAAGGGCGCCGAGCTGATCACCGAGTACCTGATCGCCAACGACATTCCCTATGTCTTCGGCATCTGTGGCCACGGCAATGTCGGGATGCTCGATCCGCTCTATCAGGCGCGCGACCGCATTAAGCTCATTTCACCTCGTCACGAGCAGGTGGCCGCTCATATGGCGGACGCCTATTTCCGCGTGAAACATAAGCCGGTTGCAACGTTGACGTCATGCGGACCGGGCTCCTGCAACATCATCATGCCGCTCGCCTGCGCGCTGACGGACTCTTCGGCCATGCTGGCCATCACGGCCAATGTCCCGACGTCGCAGTTCAACCGCAGTCCGTTCCAGGAGATCAACAAGCACTACCAAGCCGATTTCGTGAACATCGTGCGGCCGGTGGTGAAGCGCAGCTATCAGCCGACGCGCGTTGACATGTTGCCGCTCGCGCTACGGCAGGCAACTACGACCATGCTGTCGGGTCGGCCAGGACCGGTGAATGTTGACGTGCCCTTCAACGTGTTTCAGGAGGAAGACGACGTCGAGCTGCCGCCGGCGGCGCCGCCACTCAACGCACAGCGCAGCGGTGCCTCGCCGGAAGAGATCACCAGCGCGCTCGACATGATCCTCAAGGCCGAGCGTCCGGTGATCTTCATCGGTCACGGCGTGACGCTGTCTGAAGCGAGCCGCGAACTGACTGAGTTTGCCAAAAAGCTCGAAATTCCTGTGATTTCGTCGCCGAATGGCATGGGCTGTTTCGATATGACGGATTCGCTTTCGCTCGGCTTCATCGGCCGGAATGGTGCGTTTCCGGCCAATGAAGCAGGGCGCCGCGCCGATCTTGTCGTGGCGATCGGCGCGCGTTTTGACGATCGCTCGGCGTCGTCCTGGATGCCTGGCTACTCCTGGAATTTCCCGACAACCAAGCTCATCCACGCCGATGTCGATCCGGCTGAGCTCGGCCGCAATTACCCGCCTGACCTCGGCCTTCTCGCCGACGCGCGGACCTTCTTGCGCCAGTTACTCACCGAGCTTGAGCGGCGCGGCAACAAGAGCGGCAACACCAAAGCCTGGCTTGCCGACATCGCAAAATGGCGCGCCGAATGGGACAAGTTCACCAAGCCGAATTTCGACCTGCATGCTTCGCCGATCCGTCCAGAGCGCATCGTCGCCGATTGTCAGGCGGTGCTGCCGGACGACGCCATTCTCGCTTGCGACGTCGGCGTCAATCACAATTGGTACATGCAGTTCTGGAAGGCACGGAAGCCGCAGACCATGCTCAATTCGTGGGGCTTCTCCGGTATGGGCTTCGGCACCGCCGGTGCGCTTGGCGCAAAACTTGCGGCCCCCGACCGCCCGGTCGTGGCGATTGCGGGCGACGGCTGCTTCACCATGGTGCCGCACGTTCTCTGTACCGCGGTCGAGTACGACATCCCGGTGGTCTGGGTGATCTGGAATAATTTCGGTTGGGTTTCGATCCGCGACATTCAGCTCGGCATATTCGGTGGCCGCGAGCACGGCACCATGTTCCACCAAGGCGACAACAAGAAACCGTACAATCCGGATTTCGCCGCCTGGGCCAAGGCAACCGGCGTCGAGGCGATGACCGTTACCAAGTCGCAGGATTTCAAAGGCGCGCTGGAACACGCTGTGAAGGCCAACAGGCCGTTCGTGCTCGACGTCCATGTGGACGCAGAAGTGCGCCCGCCGTCGACCGGCGCATGGGAATTGCCGCCGACGCCTTACAAGGAGCCGGTGTTCGGACAGCGTTGGCTTCCCGATGCGGCTCCGGTGAAGTGAGAAAACAATGTCAAAGGATGAACGCCGGGCTTCTATCAAGAAAGTGGCAGAACGCACTCAATCAACAATACTGGTGTGGCCGATCTCGTCTTTATCGTCGCCACCTCACCGGTAACTGACGAACCGATCTAATATTGGGCGAATAAAGACAGTTGGGGAGCATGGTTTTGAGAAGCCGAACAAAATCAAAAACTAACCTAGAACCGCGACGCTCCGCCCGCGGTAGCCCGGCAATCGCGCGTATTGTCAGACATCCCTTGCCGGACATTGATGATGACGTTGAGGACCGAGCGCGCGGAGGACTTCAATCGATCGGACGCGCCTTCGCTATTTTGGAAGAAGTGGCACGCAATCGCGATGGGATCGCACTCGCCGATCTCAGCAAACGCGTCGGATTGCACAACAGCACGACCTTTCATCTCGTCAAGACGATGGTCTCGCTCGGCTATATCCGCCAGATCAAGGAGAGCAAACGATATCGCATTGGCCGGCCGCTGTTCGCGCTCGCTGCCAGCGCACTCGACGAGATGGAAATGGTGAGCATGGCGACACCCGTGCTCGACGATTTGTCCCGTGAAACGGGCGAAAGCAGCCACTTCGCGGCGCGGATGAGCGACGCTGTGGTGGTTATGGCGCGCACGCCGGGACCGGGCGCGTTTCAGCTTACCGACCGAGTCGGAGTCGTTCGACCGGCCTACTGCACGGCATTGGGCAAGATCATCCTCGCTGCGCTGCGACCGGACCAACTCGACCGCTATCTTGACCGCGTAGAGCTAGAGCCGTTGACGTCAAAGACGATCACCAGCCCGCCGCGGCTGCGGCGTGAACTCCAGGAGGTTCGCCGCGCGGGTATTGCTTTCGACGACGGTGAATTCAATAACGAAGTGCGTTGTGCGGCGATGGCTGTGCACGATTTTAGCGGGCAGGTTGTCGGCGCAATCGGAATTTCCGGACCGGTATGGCGCCTGTCGATTCAGGCCTTGCAGAACAAAGCGCGCGATCTTAATGAGGCGGCGAAGCGATTGTCGGAAGCTTTCGGATCTCCCCCGACGGCCACCAAGTGAAACAATGACACATGTAGTCGTAGCCCGCTGGCGTCCGCGTGACGGTCAAATCGAGAGAATCGAAGCGATCTTGCGCGAGTTGACCAAGGAAATTCGTCGAGAGCCGGGCAACCTGCAATTCATCGTCAACCGGTCGCTCGACGATCCAAATGAATTTCTGCTCTATGAGCAATATGCGAACGAGCAGGCGTTTCTTGACCATCGGCAGACGCCGCACTTCAAAACGCTGGTGTTGGGACAAGCCGTGCCTCTCCTCGAACGACGAGAGATTCACGCGTTTTCAGTTTTTGAATGAGCGTCGTAACGTGCTTTCGCCGCAACCGCGGGCGCGCGCAAAAAAAATCTCCAAACGAGATAAGGGAAGGGACAAGATGGTGCTTGCAGGGAAAAAAGTTGTCGTCGTCGGGGGCTCATCCGGGATTGGCCTTGCGACCGCCCAACTGGCGAAGAGCGAGGGCGCCGAGGTTGTAATCGCCTCCCGCAACGCCGAACGCCTGAAGGCCGCGGCTGCAAAGCTTGATGTGACTGCGATTCCGGCCGACGTTACCAGCGATGAAAGCGTTGCTGGCCTGTTCAAAAACTGCGGCTCCGTTGACCATGTCGTCGTGACTGCCGCCCAGCTGCGCACCGGCCCCTTCAAGACCGTTGCCATGGATGACGTGCGCGCGACCATGGAAAGCAAGTTTTGGGGCGCTTGGCGCGTCGCGCGCGCAGCAGATATTCGCGCCGGCGGGTCGCTCACGCTGGTGACGGGTTATCTGAGCGTTCGTCCTCGACCGGGTGCTGCGATTGTGGGCGCGGTGAACGGTGCTCTCGAGTCGTTGACGCGCGGTTTGGCGCTCGAGCTCGCGCCGGTCAGGGTCAATGCCGTGTCGCCGGGAACCATCGACACGCCCATACGCTCCGGCATGCCGGAGGCCGCGCGGCGCGACATGCTCACCAAGACGGCGGCTTCATTGCCGGTTGGCCGCGTCGGGGAGGGTGACGATATCGCGAAGCAAATTCTTACATTTATGACAGTCGGCTTTGCGACGGGATCCATCGTCTATATCGACGGCGGCGCACTCGTCGTCTGATATCACGATGAACTGCTACGACCTATTTCGACATCTTCTTTAAGTACGCGATGAGGTCGGCACGGTCGTTTGGGTTCGCCATTCCGGCATAGGGCATGCGGTTGGCGGACACCATGGCCTGCGGATCGGCTATGAACTTGTCGAGCGTCTCCGGCGTCCAGGAAATTCCGCTGCGTTTCATCGCCGGCGAATAACGAAAATCCGTCAGCGCTGCCGCCTTGCGCTCGAAAATTCCATGCAGGCTAGGGCCGACATTATTGCTGCCGGCCTCCAACTTGTGACAGGCGGCGCAATCCTGGAAGCGCGCTTCGCCGCGCGCGGCATCGCCATCGGCGCGGGCAGCGGCCATCAAAAACAGCGTCAGGCTCAAGACCACAGCTAGGCAAGTCGCAACTCTCATGCAGCCACCAATGGACCGGGATTTTTGACGTAGCGGTTCTT
>DAHUXA010000440.1 GCA_027307405.1 Hyphomicrobiales bacterium
ATTCCCCCGGTGCGCAGCAGCCGCCAGATCTCGGCCGGGTCGACGGCGCGCAGGCAGACGTGGGTGCCGCCGGCCGCGGTGACGGCCCAGGTGAAGCACCAGCCGTTGCAGTGGAACATCGGCAGCGTCCACAGGTACCTGGTGCCCGGTCCCAGGCGGGCGTGGTACGCCATGGCCGTGGCCTGCAGGTACGCGCCCCGGTGGTGGTACATGACGCCCTTGGGCCGCCCGGTCGTCCCGCTGGTGTAGTTGATGGCCAGGAGCTGGCGCTCGTCGATCTGCCCGGCCATCGCCCCGGCCGGATCGGCATCCGCGAGCCACGCCTCGTAGCCGTCACCGGACCCGCCGGCGATGACCAGGGGCAGGTCCAGTTCGCCGGCCAGGCGGCCGCCGACATCGGCGAACTCGTGGGTTGCCACCAGCAACGACGCGCCCGAGTGCCGGATAATCTCCGCCATCTCCGCAGGTGACAGCCGGATGTTGACCGGGACCAGCGCGGCTCCGCGCATCGGCACGGCGTGGTGCA
>DAHUXA010000441.1 GCA_027307405.1 Hyphomicrobiales bacterium
GGCGAGCAGCTCGCCACGCTCGTCGCCTCGCGTTTTGCCCGCGGCGACGGCGGCTTTGGCGGGCCTTCCGACGGCGCGCCCGAACCGCACAAGGTGCCATCTCGTAGCCCCGATCGGTCCGTCGATCTTTCGACGCGTGCCGATCAGGCCTTGATCTACCGGCTCTGCGGCGACCGCAATCCGCTGCATAGCGATCCCGAGTTTGCCCGCCGCGCCGGTTTTCCGCGGCCGATCCTGCACGGCATGTGCACCTTCGGCATCACCTGCCGCGGCATCCTGCAGACCTATGCCGACTACGATCCCGCCGCCTTCCGGCAGCACACTGCGCGGTTTTCCTCGCCGGTCTATCCCGGCGAGACCGTGACGCTTGACCTGTGGAAGGATGGCGATGTGATTTCATTCGAGGCGCGGGTGAAAGCACGCGAGGCGGTGGTGATCCGCAACGGCAAGACGGTGTTGGGATGACGGTGGTGCGTCAGTGGTTTTATGTGATGTCGTGATGCCCGGCCTTGTGCCGGGCATCCACGTCTTCGAT
>DAHUXA010000442.1 GCA_027307405.1 Hyphomicrobiales bacterium
TTGAACCGATGATCGCCACGGTGTCAGCCAGCATGTGGCGCCTCGCCATCACGTCGATCGCTTGCAGGAAGGCAAAGCCGGTCGAACGGATCTTGCAGCGGTACGGCCGATTGGTACCGTCGGCCACCAGATAGACACCAAACTCGCCCTTCGGACTCTCCACCGCGGTGTAGGTCGCACCCGGCGGCACATGGTAGCCCTCGGTGTAGAGCTTGAAGTGATGGATCAGCGCCTCCATCGAGCGCTTCATCTCCGAGCGATGCGGCGGCGTGATCTTGTTGTCCTGCACCTTCACCGGCCCCGGCTGCATCTTCGCCAGCGCCTGACGGATGATCTTGACGCTCTCGCGCATCTCGGCGAGCCGCACGAGATAGCGATCGTAGCAGTCACCGTTGCGCCCAACCGGCACGCTGAAGTCGACCTCGGCATATTTGTCATAAGGTTGCGACCGGCGCAGGTCCCACGGCACGCCGGATGCGCGGACGCACGGCCCCGAGAATCCCCAGGCCAGCGCCTGCTCGGCGCTCATC
>DAHUXA010000443.1 GCA_027307405.1 Hyphomicrobiales bacterium
CTCGGGTCGACTTCGCCGAAGGCGATGCCGGTGACGAACTCATAGGCCCCGACGGAGCCGAAGGTCGCGCCGCCATACGCCGGCAAAGTGCTGGAGATCGTGATCTTCGTGATGCGTGCCTCGGCCGGCGATACCAAGCCGAGGAGCAGTCCACTCGCGCTCACGAGCAAGAGCTCGCGTAGCCGGTTCGCCCGGCTAAGCTTCCGTGACTTCCGTTTCATAATGCCTCCCGCTGATGTTCGTTGATTATCTTTGGTAGCTGTCGTGGTCTTGAAGTTTCAAAGTCGCAGGCTGCGACTGCATAGATTGTCGGGGCCGCACGCGAGCACAGAATGCTGACGACGAGAGTTTTACTTTGCCCCGCCCGCAAAATGATGGGCGCTCAGTTGAGGAGGAATTGCTCGCCGATGGCCCCTTTGTCGCTGCTTGCCCATCGACAGGACTTCGGCATGTCCTGTCTGCGCAGCGATTAAAATAAGCCTAGACAATCTCACGCACGCACAACAAGGGAAATGTCTCGCGAGTCGAG
>DAHUXA010000444.1 GCA_027307405.1 Hyphomicrobiales bacterium
ACGGTTTCGGAAGGCGCGAGGTTCAGGTCTCGATCAGATCCTCGGACTCGAATTCGTCGAGCGGCTCGGGCTCCGGGCGTCGGCGTTCGCTGCGCTGTCCGCGCTCTGACGGGTCGCGGCCGATCTCCTCCTGGAGATTGGCAAGATCGATGAACTGATCGGCCTGGCGGCGCAACTCGTCGGCGACCATGGGCGGGTTGGTGGAGAGCGTCGAGACGACACTCACCCGCTTGCCCTTGTGTTGCAGGGCCTCGACAAGAGAGCGGAAATCGCCGTCTCCCGAGAACAGCACGATATGGTCGAGATAGTCCGAAAGCTCCATGGCATCGACCGCAAGCTCGATGTCCATGTTGCCCTTGATCTTGCGGCGGCCCGCCGCATCGACGAACTCCTTGGTCGGCTTCGTCACCATCGTGTAGCCGTTATAGTCGAGCCAGTCGATGAGCGGCCTGATCGAGGAGTACTCCTGATCCTCGGCGAGTGCCGTATAGTAGAGAGCTCTGACCAGTTGGCCCTTGCTGCGGAA
>DAHUXA010000445.1 GCA_027307405.1 Hyphomicrobiales bacterium
GTCGTGATCCCGGTGCACGGGGTCGAGGACTACCTGGACCGGTGCCTTGACTCGGTGCTCAGCTCTGATGGCGGCGGGCCCGCGGTTTCGCTCGAGGTGATCGCCGTCGATGACGCGTCCCCCGACGGATGCGGCGCGATCCTGGCGGCCCGGCGCGATCCCCGGCTGCGGGTGATCACCACGACGACCTCGACAGGTCCCGGGCCGGCCCGCGACCTGGGCGCGAAGGAGGCGACGGGGGAGTACGTCTGGTTCGTCGACGGGGACGACGAGGTGGCGGACGGCGCCCTGGCCGCGGTGGCCGAGGCCCTGACCCGGCTTCGGCCCGACGTGCTGGTCATCGACTTCGAGAACCTGTACCCGGATGGGTCGGTCAGCCCGAGCGGCGGCGCGAGATACCTGCGCGGCCCCGAGGCCGGGACGCTCGCCGACCATCCCGCGCTCATCGACCTGACCATGACGGCGTGGAGCAAGGTGTTCCGCCGCGACTTCCTGGCCGGCCTGGACGTGTCGTTCGGCTCGGC
>DAHUXA010000446.1 GCA_027307405.1 Hyphomicrobiales bacterium
GGTAGAAGCCGACGCCCAGGCAGTCGCGACGAGCCGCGAGATCGATAGCCCTGAGGCAAGAAGCTTCGCCTTAAGAGCGGCGATGTCCTTCGCGTCGATCAGCGGATGACCCACTGCGGGAACCGGGTCCTGCCAGATGCGCGGCTCGGCCGGAACCTCCGGACCGACGTAACGCGAAAGCGGACCCATATCGCGGTGGACCAGCTTGTACCATGCCTCGGCGAACGCTTTGGCGAACTGGTCCGGATGCTCGTAGAAGCGCCGCGAGATCGGTGCGTAGATCGGATCAAGCTTCAGCGCGAGGTCCGTCGTCAGCATCATCGGCGCATGGCGCTTCGACTTGTTATGCGCATCCGGCACGGTGTCCCGTGCTGAAGGATCCTTCGGCGTCCATTGATACGCACCGGCGGGGCTCTTCGTCAGCTCCCAGTCGTATTTGAACAGGTTTTCGAAGAAACCATTGTCCCACCTGGTCGGGTTATTGGTCCACGCACCCTCGAGGCCGCTGGTGATCGTGTCGC
>DAHUXA010000447.1 GCA_027307405.1 Hyphomicrobiales bacterium
GCAATGACGCACCGCAGATCCGGGGCCGTTTCGAAGTTAGTGCTGGATCCCCGCCTTCGCGGGGATGACCGGAGGAATGAGGAAAGCACGTGCCTCAATCTCAGACGTCATGCGCGGGCTTGACCCGCGCATCCATGATGACGGGCGTCGTATGAGAGCTTTACTTATGTGCTTGGTGCATTGCCTCATGGATTGCCGGGCCAAGCCCGGCAATGACACCTGAGAGGCCTTCGCGGGGATGACCGCAGCAACTGGGTGCGCGCACCGCGTCGCGACCTACCGTCTTGGCCGCGGTTGCGGTTGCGGCTGCGGCGTGGGGGGTGGCGGTTCGGGCTGCGCCGTGCCGCAGCGTGCGCCGGCAATGGCAGCCTCCGCGGCCCGCATCAGGCCCGGCTCCGGCGCCATGGCGCGGATCGCGATGACCCCGGTGACGGTCGGCGATTCCACGATCAGGCGGTCGGCCGCCGTGATCTCTTCGTCCTCCGGCACCTGGTCGTGCTGCGCGGTGGTCATCAGATC
>DAHUXA010000448.1 GCA_027307405.1 Hyphomicrobiales bacterium
TCTCTTCGGCGAAAACCATCAATGGCCAGGACCTGAAACTGACGGTCAATGAAGGCACCGTCATGGTCAATGACGCCAAGGTGGTGAAGGCCGATGTTTTGGCTTCTAACGGCGTCATCCACGTGATCGACACCGTGCTTCTACCCAAAGACTAAGTAAATGGAGGAAAAGATGAAGACGTTAGATGTGATCGCAGCTGTGCTTCTAGTAGTTGGCGGACTGAACTGGGGTCTGGTGAGCGTTGCGCACTTCGACCTGGTGGCCGCTATTTTCGGTATGAAATTCGGCGAGACGTCGGCACTCAGTTCTGTCGTCTACGCTCTGGTCGGCCTGGCGGCGCTGTACCAGGCTGTCTCGTTCAAGTCCATTCAGCATCGCTGGGGACACGAGTCGGCTCCGGCGCGCGCTCGCTAGAGGAAGACGGAAGAAGGGGGAGAACCTATGTGCGTTCTCCCCTGGTTCACTTGGGATGAAAATCAAAACACTCAGTCTCGATCCCCGCGTCACGGTGCGGAAA
>DAHUXA010000449.1 GCA_027307405.1 Hyphomicrobiales bacterium
TGAGCTTGGGCGCGACCGTCGTCGCGAAGGCAAGCTGCTCCTCCAAGCTGGTCCGATTGGTGGCGTCTAGCTCAAGAAACGCTGCGAGCTCGCGCACGCGGTGTGGAAGCTTTTGCTCCCAGATGGTACCGAGATCTTTGACGATCGAGGCTTCCACTACCGGCTCGTGGCCGGCCTGCAGCATGCCGGCGACCGATACAGACATGCGCCGCAGCGTGTGCAATTGCGCGACCAAGCGGCCAAGTCCTTCCGCACTACGAACATCGAGCTCAGGACCGAGCGCACGAATGAGCTCGAGAAGCACGTAGAAGGTTTCCAGGAACCGCTCTGGACCGCTGCGCTCATAAGCGAGCTCGCTGGTTGCCTGCTTCCATGCGCTATCGATCTCGCCCATCACGTAATCATCGGGAACAAAGGCGTCGTCGAACACCACCTCGTTGAAGTCGTGTTGACCGGTCATTTGGATAATGGGGTTTACCGTAATGCCGGGCGCCTTCATGTCGACGAGGAATTGCGT
>DAHUXA010000044.1 GCA_027307405.1 Hyphomicrobiales bacterium
CGACAAACCACCGGAATCACCGAAGCTTGAAGTTGCCGGGGCGGCGATCCCGCTCGAACCGGGACGCATTGCTTCTCCCGGCGAGCGCGCGGTTCTTGAACGTCTGCAGACGCGCAGGCAGGAACTCGATACGCGCAGTCGCGAATTGGAAATGCGCGAGAACCTGCTAAAGGCCACCGAAAAGCGTTTGGAAGACAAGGTTACCGAACTCAAGGATACAGAGAACCGCGTCAACACCGCGATGGGAACTCGCGACAAGACGGAAGCTCAGCGCTTCAAGAGCATTGTCTCGATGTATGAGAACATGAAACCGAAAGACGCTGCGCGCATCTTCGATCGTCTCGACATGAAGATCCTTGTCGACGTCTCGACCCAGATCAATCCGCGTAAGATGTCGGATATTCTCGGGCAAATGTCGCCGGAATCGGCCGAGCGACTGACCGTCGAGCTCGCCAATCGGGCAAGTCCGCAGCCCAAAACGACAAGTCCCGACCAGTTACCGAAGATCGAGGGCAAGCCGAGCGACAACTGATTGGGACATTTGCCGCTGTCAGATCTATTGCGCGATGGCCCGGACTATAAGCTGAAGTGCGCGAACGCTTTGAGTTTCTCTAGATTTTGCATGACCGGGAATGAGATCCAGGCGCGATCACGCAAGTGTGGCACCCGACGAATGTCCATCACCTGTGCAAGCTTGCGAATATAAAATAGCTCCTCCTTGGACTGCACGCTGAAGCCCTCGAATTGCTGCTGACCGTCGCGCAAGTCACTGTCTGATATCGCTTTGTTGAATCGGGCTTTCCAGGCGGAATCCTGGGGTGACACGTCGAGGCCGGCACCCTCCCCAAAGGGCACTTTCGTCCGGTCGCGGATCGCCGATGGCAGCGTGTCGGGATAGAGATCGTATAAATCGCGCAGCGCCGCCTTGCCGCGGGGCAAGCCGTCGACTTCGCGCACCAGCGCTTCCGCATCCACATTCAGCGCGTATTTGACGACCGAAGGATCGAGAAACGGCTCGCGCGTTTCCACCTGGTGACGCATCGAACAACGGTCGACGCGTTGCAGGCTGACGCGATGCATCAGATCGAGGCATTCGTCGCGGATAGGACGGCCATCGACGTCGCTTTGATTGAAAGCTACTTCGAGTGGCGGATAGCCGCAAAACAGCTCGTCGGCGCCTTCTCCACACAGCGCGACGCGAAAACCGTCGCGGTGCATATGCTCTGCAGCAAACAGCGAGCAGACTGCGCCGCGGACAAGGTTGGGTTCGAAAGATTCAGTGACTTCGACCACGTGATCAATCAGCGAAAAGACCTCTTCGCTGTCCGGCTTGAATGGCACCAGTCGCAAATCGAACCCAGTTCGGTCGGCATATTCGGCCGCATAGCGGTAGTCGGGCGCGGTTTCGCCACCAACGAAGTAGCCCGGCGCTTCGGGTCGGGCCTGCCGCGTATAGTGCGCAATTAACGTACTATCGATACCGCCGCTGAATAGGGTCGCCACCGGCAGGCCCGGCGGCAACCTGATCTGCACCGCTTCCGACAAAACGCGGTCGAGCACGTGGGGATCGTGGTGCACCGGCACATCGGCACGCGGATAGATCGGAGACCTGTAACGCGCGCAATTTTTGCGCGAGAGCGCATAGCCCGGTGGCAGCAGCATCACATCGCCGACTGCCACTGTCGTCAGTAATGGCCGCATCTCCGAGCAGAAAAGGAAGCTGCTGCCGGATTGAATGACATAGAGGGGTTTGACGCCGAACGGATCGCGCGCCGCGAGAAATTCCCCGTTGGCCAAATCGACTGTAACAAAGGCATACATGCCAACAAGGCGCTCGAGGGCGCGGTAGCCCCACATTTGCAGGACATTGGCCAGCACCTCTGTGTCGGACTCCGTCCTGAACTCAACGCCAAGGTCGGCTAGCTCTTTCCTCAGTTCGAGGTGGTTGTAGATTTCGCCGTTGAAGGAAACCGCCAAGCGGCCGTTGAATGAAACCTGCGGCTGGATCGCGTGCTCGGCGTCGACGATTCGCAGCCGGCGCGTACCCATCGCCGTGTCTTTGCGGGGGCACACGACCGGGTCGGTCACATCACCGCGGTGCAGAATACCCTCGACGAGGCGGCGGACCGTGATTTCGGCGTCGGGCCAGCCGATCGCAACGGCAATCCCGCACATGTCACGCGCCCCTGGTTCTTAGGCCGATGGCCTGTTCAGACTGAGTTAACCATACGGAGCCAAGCGTGAACTTTGACTTAACTCACGCCCCGTGGGATCGGCGGGGCTTGTGCGAGAGATTTTGATCTCTGATCACAGCGGGTTAGCCGTCACTGTCAGGGCCAACATCCTTAACGCCACATTAAACGCCCGTCCTTAGGCTGTCGCGACCGGCAGGCCCGCCGGCTGGAACGGCCTTATGACGGCTATGCCACTCAGACTGAAGCGGATACTCGCGCGCAGGTCTGCTTGCTGCGGCGGGCTCGCATTTCTACTAGCTCTTGCATTGCTTGCGCTCGCGCCCGCCAGGGAAGCCCGCGCTGGCGACCCCATCAAAGGTGAAGTCAAAGCTGTCTCGGACGGCGGCTATGTGCGGCTGATGTTCCAGTTCGATGAAGCGGTTGAGGCGACCACGCGAGTCTCAGGAGCGATCATCGTCATCAGCTTCAATAAGCCCGTGGCGCTAGCGGTCGAGCGGCTCAACGTCAACGCGCCCGACTATATCAGCGCCGCGCGTCGCGATCCGGACGGCAGTGCAATCCGGATCGCGCTCACACGCAAGGTCAAGCTGAACACGATCGCTGCGGCCGAACGACTCTATGTTGATCTGCTTCCCGAAAATTGGAAAGGCCCGATGCCGGGCCTGCCGCAAGAAGTGATCGATGAGCTTGTGCGACGGGCACGCGACGCAGAGCGCCAGTTGCACCAGCAGCGCGCTGCCGACAAGCAGAAAAAGCCGCCCATGGTTCGGGTCAAGGTTGCCAACCAGCCGACCTTCGTCCGTTATGTGTTCACGATGCCCGGGACGGTCAATGTCGTTCCTGAACGCGGGGACGGCAGGCTGACGCTTAATTTCGACCAGCAGGTCGTTTGGGATCTGGCAGATGCCAAGGCATCGCTACCGCCGACTCTGAAATCGATCGAAGCCGAGATCGAATTCGATACAGTTGCCGTTGTCTTTACTCTGAGCGGCACGCCGAATGTGCGCGCGTTCCGCGAAGATCGTAACATCGTGGTCGATATCGGACTCGATGGCGTCAAGCCAAAACAGGCGGAGGAGGGCGGCGCTGCACAGCAAGCAGCGAAGCCCGACAACGTGCCAGCAGTGGCGGCACCAGAGACGATGCCGCCGAAAAATCCGCCGGCGGATGTGCAGTTGCCCAAGATTCCTGCGTCACCGAAAGCGGAATCGTCCGTCCCCCCTTCGGCCGCTGCATCTCCGCTGACGCCAATACTTACAGTGACACCGGCAAAAGAAGCCGAGCAACCGAAAATCGAACCGCCGCCAGCGCCACCAAAGAAAACCGAGCAAACGCAGCCCGCGCCGGCACCGGCAAAGGAAGCCGAGCAGCCGCAGCCTGCGCCGGCCATGGCCGCGTTACAGCAGCCACAAGCGCCGGCTACCGCCGCACCCGCCGCAGCGACGCCTCCTGACGCTGCGCCAGCGCCCGCCGCCTCACAGCAACCGATGCCGGCACCTGTCGCAGAGGCGCCGCCACCTGCCGCGCCGTCTTCTCCTCCCGCCACGCCGACCACGCGGAAAATGGCGTCCCCATCTGCTCCCGCCGACGACACCGTAAGGCCCAAGGCCAATCCAAACGCAGTCGTGGTTGCCCGCGCGCAGCAGTCCGGCGACAAACTGCGCGTCGAATTGCCGTTCGCAGTGCCGACGCCAGCCGCGGTCTTCCAGCGCGCCGACACACTTTGGCTTGTCTTCGACAGTCCGGCACAAATCGATCTAACGGCGCTTCAGGCCGATAGCGACAATGGCGTTCGGGAGATTTTGTCTGAGCGCAACGATGACGGCGCGGTCGTCGTGCGCATCAAGCTAGTGCGGCCACGTATGGCGAGCCTTGAAGCCGACGGTCCAGCCTGGGTCGTCAATATCGCCGACACGGCAACGGTGCAAACTCGCCCGCTCGCCATCGCGCGCAGCATCGTCGGTAAGAATCGCGCGAGCATCGCTGTTCCCTTCGAAAGTCCGAGCGCAATTCATTATGTCAAGGATCCGGATGTCGATGATCGGCTGATGGTGGTGACTGCACTTGGACCGGTGCGCGGATTCCTCAAGGTGCAGGATTTCGTCGAACTGCGCGCGCTGCCGTCCGCCCACGGCGTCGTCATTCAGCCGATCGCCGATGACATCACAGCAGAACTCGGTGCCGACAAGATCACAATCGGCCGCCCCGAGGGCCTGTCCCTGTCGGCGACCGCACTCGGCCAGCAGCAGGTCGCCGTGAGCTTTCGTGCCTTTACGTTCGATACGCAGGTCTGGGGCTTCGATCGCGACGCGCCATTTAATGCACGTCAATCCGAGTTGATCGGACTTGCCGCGTCGGCGCCTGTCAGCAAGCGGCGGCAGGCCCGGTTCAATCTCGCGCGCTTCTACCTTGCGAAAGACATGGCGCCGGAAGCCAAGGCCGTTCTCAACGTTGCGCTGTCCGACCAGCGCGGATCGGAAGATATCACCGGAAGCGTGCTTTCAGCGGTCGCCGATGTGATGCTTGATCGCCCGGAGGATGCGCTCAAGGAACTGTCCAAGCCTCAGGTAGGCAATCAACAGGATGCGCCGATCTGGCGCGCGATCGCTCTCGCTCGCCAGGGCCGATGGGCGGAAGCGCAGGACATTTTCAAGAAGGTCAGCGCTGCCATGGGCGCCTTGCCGATCGAGTTGCAGCGAATGGCAATGAAGGAGGCTCTGCGGTCGTCCATCGAAGTGCGCGATTTCAACAATGCGACCCGCCTTGTGAATGATTTCGAAACCGTCGGCGTAACGCCGGATCTCGAACCAACCATCAATGTGTTGCTTGGCCGCCTCTATGAAGGCCTAGGCCGCACCGAGGATGCGCTCGCGAGCTATCGCGCCGCAGCGATGTCGAACGACCGGCGCTCCGCTGCGCAAGGCCGGTTGCGTGAGACGGTGCTCGCTTTTACGACGGGTGCCATGGGACGCAAGGACGTCATCAACGACCTCGAAACGCTCACGACCGTGTGGCGTGGCGACGAAACCGAGACTGAAGGCCTCAAGCTGCTTGCCCATCTTTATACCGAGGATAGCCGTTATCGTGATGCGTTCCACGTGATGCGCACGGCGCTCCTCGCGCATCCCAATTCCGACATGACCCGTAAGATCCAGGACGAGGCAGCGACCACATTCGAAAGTCTGTTTCTGGGAGGCAAAGGGGATGCCTTGCCGCCCGTCGAGGCGCTTGGTCTGTTCTATGATTTTCGCGAACTGACGCCGATCGGACGCCGCGGCGATGAGATGATACGCAAGCTGTCCGATCGTCTCGTTGGGGTCGACCTGCTTGACCAAGCTGCCGAATTGCTTCAGCACCAGGTCGATCATCGCTTGCAAGGTGCCGCCCGCGCGCAGGTCGCGACGCGGCTGGCAGTTGTCTATCTGATGAACCGCAAGCCCGACCGCGCGCTCGCCACCTTGCAGTCAACCCGCGTCGCTGAGTTGTCGAATGATATGCGCGACCAGCGGCTGCTGCTTGAATCGCGCGCGATGTCCAGTCTTGGCCGGCATGATCTGGCCCTTGAATTGATCACCAATATCAATAGCCGCGAAGCGACGCGGCTGCGGTCCGATATCTTGTGGGCGGCGCGGCGCTGGCGGGAGGCGGGGGAGCAGATCGAACTGCTCTATGGTGACCGCTGGCGGCAATTCGCGCCTCTGAACGACACCGAGAGATCCGACATTCTGCGCGCGGCGATTGGCTTTGCACTCAGCGAGGAGTCGATCGGCCTGGGGCGTTTGCGCGAAAAATACCAAGCCAAATTCGCCGATGGTCCGGATCGCCGGGCGTTCGACGTGGTGACTGCGCCGATCGGCACTAACGGTATCGAGTTCCAGGATATCGCCAAGAAAGTCGCGAGCGTTGATACGCTTGATGCCTTCCTGCGCGATCTGCGCACGCGCTATCCAGATGCGGCCGCAGTTTCACCCGGCCGTGCCGCGGGCGAGGGCGCTTCAACCACAGCGCCGCCTGACAACGCGAAAGCGCCGGTGGCGAATGCCGCCATGCCGGACAGGGCCAGCAAAGCTGGGCCGGCGACGTCTGGTGCAGGATCATCGCTGTCGCCGCCAAAGCCAGCTGCGGCGCCGTCCGACAAGGAACCGACTGGCTCGATTCCGCCTCTGCCGAAAGCACGTGCCCGCGCGCGGTGATGGGCTCGGTTCTGACACAGACATATCGTTCATGCCGTCAACGCGGCCAACCGAGGACGGTTCAAATGCGACCGGCGCTCATCGTTGCAGGAATCGTTAGCTTGCTGGTTGCCGGCTGTGCCGGGCATTCCTTCGATTGTGTCATTGGTGAAGCTCGCAGTGACTGCGCGCCGGGTACTCCGGGGGGCGAAAAGAGAGTGCAGCAGGAGCAGGAGGCAAGGACGTTCAGCGCAATCGACGATGCGCGGTGTCGTTCGCTCGCGAAAGATTCGCAAAGCTATTATGAATGCCGCAGCAAGATGGAAGAAACGCGCAAATCGTTTTAGGCTTGAGTCGAACGCTAAAATTGATTATCGCAGCTTGCCCCAGGGGTCGACTTTCTTTGGGGCATCCGGAATCGATTTAAGCGCTGCATCGTATTCTTTCTCGTCGACCTTCTTTTTTGGCTCGGTCCGCTTCTGAGGTCCGCGCTGATTTTTTCCCAACCCCGGCATGTCTTGCACGATGTCTTGCGTGCTGTTTTGCGCGCGGGCGGGGACGCCCAAAGAGACGATTGCCGCCGCTATAAGCAATGTTATGAACTTGGCCATCGAGCTTTCTATCAATTGTTGTGCACCTTCGCGCTTGGTAGCCCGAATTTCTGACTTTGCTGTGGCAAACGGAACCTTGCCTAGTTGCCATCCTGTATCGGTGGCATAGGCAATATCTCCTTGAATAACTTGCGATCTTGTAACCCACGACATCGGCAACATGGGTGGCTACGCCTTTGCAGCCCAACATCCCGACCGCGGGACGAATTCGTCCTGATCAACGCTCCGCTGCCGGGCGTGGGACCGTGGGACGATATCGTGCGCAGCCATGCGCTCTGGCACTTTTCGTTTTGGGGTCCCGACGCCGCGCGCCTGGTGAAGGGCCGCGAGCGCATTTATCTCGACCGGTTCTGGAATGAGTTTTCAGCAGATCGGAAAAAATTCGATGGAGACTACGCGAAATTGTATGCGCAGCCGGGGGCGCCATGAGTAGTGGTCGCAGACTTCTTGAACGTCTGCAATGGGATACGGCGAAAAGGACAACGCCGATCTGCTGTCGTTCTTTAAAGCTCAGGTTTAAGTGCAGATAAACCGGCTATATCACGTCTCGCCCAAAATATTTTCGATCCGACGGTCTGGAATAAGCCACATCACAGCGACCAGAACGTAAATGAGGATGGATAGCCAAGGGGTGACAAAAGCGAGCGCAATTCCAGCGATGTAGAACACCGGGGATAATTTGCCTTTCATGTCGGAACCGAGAGCGGTGGCGAGCACTGAATGCGCGCCTTGTTTTCGCACAATCGCTTTTTGCAACAGGTAGTAGGCGATAGCAGGCATCAAAAGTACTGCGCCGTACACCGCGGTGGGCAGCGGAGCCAAAAGGTTTTCGCCCATCCAGGCGGTCGCGGCCGGGATAAGAGAGAGCCAGAACAACAAATGGGAATTTGCCCAAAGGATTGTACCGTCAACGCGCGTGACGGTGTGAAGAAGATGGTGATGATTGTTCCAATAAATCGCCAAATAAATAAAACTCAATACATAGCTGATGAAATTTGGCAGTACGCCAGCAAGCGTTGACCAACTCGCGCCATGCGGCACCTTCAGCTCAAGGACCATAATTGTGATGATGATTGCGATAACGCCATCACTGAATGCGGCAAGACGATCTTTTCCCATTCAATAACTCCGCGGCCAAATGCGATCGAACAATCATTTAATACATCAAGAAGCTCTTGACGATGAATCGCAAAATCTTTTTGAACGACGGCGTCTACGTTTGGCTCCTGCGAACCAAACAGGTACCTCGCGCCGGAGTGGCGCTGTGGCCGTCTGCAAAGTAATTGTGCTGCCTATGCGAGTGAGGGTAGTGCCTGCTAACCCTTACCCTCGAACTTGAACGACACCTTCACCTTCGCGCGATACGCTTCAACTTTTCCATCCTTGAGCTGCATATCCTGTTGCACAACCTCCGCGACCCGAAGGTCCCTCAAAGATTTAGCGGCCCTATCGACCGCAGCCTTTGCGGCCTTCTCCCACGATTCCGTACTGGTGCCGACCAATTCAATAACTTTGTAAACAGATTCAGCCATGTCTTTCTCCCTCGTCTCAATTGGGATTGAAGTATCACTCCAGGCAGTGTTCTTGCCGCGAGCCTACTGCGAAGTCGCGCCGCGTAGGTCGTATCGATCATACAATTTCTTGTGATGCCTTTACGGGAGGTCAGCACACGTTCCTATAAGACTGAATGTGGGGAGCTTTGCGTCGTGGCACGGAGAAATTTTGGTGTGGCTGCTGAGCTTTAATGGTTTTGTCGACACTGGCGGTTCCAGTGTGGGTGTGGCCACGTTGGCACTGCGTGCCGAAGGCTAATCGAGACGAGGCGGCCAGGTCAGTGCGGCACGACCAGCGCCGGCAACCACAGCGACAGCGCCGGTATGTAGGTGACCAGCATCAGTACCGCGAACATCACAGCGTAGAATGGCCAGATTTTGCGCATGACCTCTTCGATGGTGACCTTGCCAACCGCGCAGCCGACGAAAAGGATGGCACCGACCGGCGGATGGCACAGTCCGATGCCAAGATTGAGCATCATGATCATGCCGAAATGAACCGGATCAACGCCGAAATTGATCATCACAGGCAGGAGGATCGGCGTGCAGATCAGAATCGAGGGTGCCATATCCACCAGCGTGCCGAGGATCAGCAGCAATATATTGATCAAAAACAGGATGACGTATTTGTTGTCTGAAATGGTCAGGAAAAACGCCGTGATCTTCGCCGGCATCTGTGTCAGCGCCATCACATAACCGACGCTTGAAGCGCAGGCGATCAGCGTCATCACCATGGCGACGGTGCGCAAAGTCCGGTGGACCAGCGCCGGCAGGTCGCGCCATCTGTAATCGCGGTAAATGAACATGGTGACAAAGAAGGCCCACACGCAGGCCACTGCACCGGCTTCGATCGCCGTGAACACGCCGCCAAGAATGCCGCCGAGAATTATGACCAGTGTAATCAGGCCCCAAGCTGCATCGATGGTGATCTTGACCGCATCGCGTAGCGGAACCGCAGTGCCTTTCGGATGCCCATCGCGGTAGGCGATCACTAGGCAAAGCACCATGATCGCGAAGCCGAGCAGCAAGCCTGGCACTACACCCGCCATGAACAGACTGATGATCGAAATCGTACCGCCGGTCGCCAACGAATAGATCACCGCGTTGTGGCTCGGCGGCACCAGCAGCGCCTGCACCGATGCCGTGATCGTCACGTTGGTCGCGAACACACGTGGAAAGCCGCTCTTCTCCATCTGCGGGATCATGACCGAGCCGATGGCCGAGGTGTCGGCCACGGCCGAGCCTGAAATGCCGCTGAGAAAAGTGGTGGCGAGCACGTTGACCACCGACAGTCCGCCACGCACGCGCGTGAAGCCCACCAGCACGTCGGCAAACGCGACCATGCGCCGCGCCATGCCGCCTTCCGCCATGATCGCGCCGGCGAGAACGAAAAACGGGATTGTCAGCATCGCGACTTTGCTCACACCGTCGGAAATTTTCAGCATTACTGCTTCGAGCGGAATGCCGATCCACAGGCAGCCGGCAATGGCCGCGAGCGCCAGCGAATAGGCAATTGGTACGCCGATGAAGAAGCAGAAGAACATCGTGAACAGCAGAACGGCGATGTCCATTGCGGATTTCCCGAAACTTTCCGATCAGTGATGGCTCGCCGGCGCCGGCGGAGCCCCGCAAAGAATTCGCTCGACGACAAAAAGAAGAAGGATTGCGCCGCCAAGTGGGATCGGCAAATAGGTCACGCCGACCGACAATCCCGGAAAGTCGGCAATGGAGTTGTTCCAGGTGGTCATGACGAGCTTCGCTCCCCATATCGTCATGAAGATCGACATGGCCACCATGGCGGCCTCGGCGAGTGCATCGAAGAAACGCTGCCAGAACGGAGGCATCAGCTTCACAAAGAACGACACGTTCATGTGAAAGCGCAGCCGGTAGCAGGCCGCTGCGCCGAAGAAAGTCAGCCAGATCGTGAGCAGAACGGCTGTCGGTTCAGGCCATGACGCGGCGCTGTTGAGAACGTAACGCGTGTAGACGCCCCAGGGGATCACAGCCGAAATCAGCACCAGCGCCGTTCCGGCGATCACGACGCAAACGAAATAGAGCGCGTCCATCGCCTTGCGGAAATGCTGCGCCATGATCCCCCCATTCCAAATGAGATACAGCGACTACTTCACCTCTTGGATGCGCTTCACGGTTGCCTCGTATTTCGGGCCGTACTTGTCCCATACCGGCTTGACCGCATCCTGGAAGGCCTTTTTGTCGGCGTCCGAGACCTGAATGATCTGGATGCCGGCAGCCTTGGCCTTGTCCATTGCCTGTTGCTCGTAGACTTCCCAAAGCTTGCGCTCTTCCTGTTGCGCTTCCTTGGCGAATTTCATGAGCAGCGCCTGGTCTTCCTTCGACATCGCATCCCAGGCTTTCTTCGAGAACACCAGCATTTCCGGCACGATCAGGTGCTCATCGACGGTGTAGTACTTCGCGACCTGGTAATGATTGTCGAACACGAAACTCGGTGGATTGTTCTCGGCCCCGTCGACCACGCCGGTTTGCAGCGCGCTGAACACCTGGTCGTATCCCATGGCGACACCATTGCCGCCCATTGAGTTTGCCATTTCGACAAACATCGGGTTGCCCATGACGCGGACCTTCATGCCTTTAAGGTCAGCCATGGTCTTGATCGGCTTCTTGGTGTTGTAGAAGTTGCGGGCGCCCGCATCCATCCAGCACAGACCAACGAGCCCCTTACCGCTATTGGTCACCTTATCGAGCAGCTCCTGGCCGATCGGGCCATCGATCACATGCTGCATGTGTGTGGTGTTGCGAAACACGTAGGGCAAGTTGAACACATTGAGATCGTCGATCACCGGGCCAAGCGCGCCGACCGAAACACGCGCAAAAGCGATGGCGCCGATCTGGGCCTGCTCGATCGCTTCTTTTTCGCCGCCGAGCTGCATCGACGGATACATCTGCACGCTATAACGGCCGTTCGTAGCCGCATCGAGTTTTTTGCCGAGGTTCTCAACCGCCACCACCGTCGGGTAATTCGCCGGATGAACGTCTGAGGCCTTGAATACAGTTTTTTGTTGGGCAACCGCTGGCCCACTCGCGAGCGCAGTGACAGCAAGGATCGTGGTGGCGAGGAAGGAAACGAAAGTCTTCATCTTGGCGGCCCTCCCAGTTTATGATGTTTGACCGTACTATAACCGGGAAAATTGAAATGCATATCCTGATCACCGGCGCTGCCGGCGACATCGGAACACGGCTGCGCAAATTGCTCAAAGGCGCCTATCCACGCATCCGGCTCAGCGACATCCGCAAACCCAAAGACCTAGGCGCAGACGAAGAATTCATCGCCGCCGATCTTGCCGACTACGAGAACGTGATGAAAATCACCGATGGTATCGATGGTATCATTCATCTCGCCGGCCATTCGGTTGAAGGCTCGTGGGATACGATCCACACATCCAATATCGTCGGCTGCTACAATCTGTTCGAGGCCGCATACCGCTCAGGCGTCAAGCGCGTCGTGTTTGCGTCATCCAACCACGCAGTTGGCTTTTATCCACGCGATCAGAAGATCGGGGTGGGCGTGACCGTGCGCCCCGATAGCCGCTACGGCGTGAGCAAGGCTTTCGGCGAGGCGCTCGGCGCGCTTTATGCCGACAAGCACGGACTTCGCGTCACATGCATCCGCATCGGGAATGTGAACGACAAGCCGATCGACCAGCGGCGGCTATCGATCTGGATCAAGCCGGACGATCTAGCTCAGCTCGTCCGCATCGGGCTTGACCATCCCGACATCCGCTTCGAGATCTTCTACGGATCATCCAACAACGAAGCAGGGTGGTGGGATAACAGCAATGCCCACCGGTTTGGGTATCGCCCGCAATTTCGTGCGGAAGACTTCCGCCCCGAAGCAATGGCTGCTCAGGCAAAGCTTCCTCCGGACGCGATCGGCGATCGTTTTCAGGGCGGGTCATTTTGCTCGGACGAATATGACGCCGACGGCAAGCGGTGAGGCGGGCAGGCGCCATAATCCCGCAACGGCGAACCCTTGGCCGCGTGGACTTCCTCCCGTATCCTCTCACCCAACAAAAATGCGCGGGAGATACCGGCGAATAACCTTTGGAGGACGTCCATGGCCCTGTCCCTTCGCGCGCTTGCCTGCGCCTTCGTTTTGTCAGCTGCCTTCGCAGGCGTCACCAAAGCTGAAGTCAGCGAGCTTACTATTGCGCAGCAGTACGGCGTGAGTTTTCTCCCGCTGATGATGATGGAGAAGAACAAGCTCATCGAAAAGCACGCAGCGGCATCAGGACTGTCCGGACTAACGGTCTCGTGGGCCAAAGTGTCCGGTCCTGCGGCAATGAACGACGGGCTGATTTCGGGTGCACTGCATTTCGCATCGCAGGGCGCGCCGTCGCTGATCACGCTCTGGGACAAGACCAATGGGCAGATCAAGGGCGTGTCGGCGATGACGACCTATCCGCTCTATCTCGTGACGCGCAATCCTGCCGTGAAAAGCATCAAGGACTTCAGCGACAAGGACAAGATCGCGGTGCCGTCGGTAAAAATTTCGACGCAGGCGATCATGCTGGAGATGGCGGCTAGCGCAGCATTCGGCCAGGACAATTACACGAAACTCGACCCGCTTACGGTTTCGCTATCGCACCCCGATGCCACGCTCGCTTTCATCAACAACACGGCAGGCGTGAACGCGCACTTCTCAACTTCGCCATTCTACGAGCAGGAGATAAAGGTGCCGGGCGCGCATCTCATCACCACTAGTTATGAGATTCTGGGCGGACCTGCGACGGCCTTGGTGATCACGACCAGCAGCAAATTCCGTGAGGCCAGTCCGAAAGCTTACCGCGCTTTCATCGATGCGGCGAGAGAAGCAATCGACACGATCAACAAGGACAAGATCGCCGCGTCGAAGCTCTACCTCGAAGCAGCGCACGACACCAAGAATTCCGTTGACGACATCAACGCTATGATCAGCGACAAGGATTATGCGTTCACGCTTGAGCCCCAAAAGGTCTTTGCGACGGCGCGGTTCATGGCCAAGATCGGCTCAATCAAGAAGGCGCCGGCATCGATCAATGATCTGTTCTTCGGCGATATTCCAGGAATGAAGGGCGACTGACCCTTCGCAAGCTGCCCTATGGCCAAAGGAAACGGCACATTCCGGATAGGGACGGGCGCGGGTTTTTCCGCGGATCGCCTCGATCCGGCCGTTGATCTCGCGCGCCGTGGCGCGCTCGACGTGATGGTGCTCGAATGTCTGGGCGAGCGGACCGTTGCATTTGCGCACCGCGACCGCATGGCCGACCCGCGCCGCGGCTACAACACTCTTCTTGAACGCCGCATGCGCGCCCTGCTGCCCGCGTGCCGCGAAGCGAGAACAGTGATCATCACAAATATGGGCGCCGCCAATCCGCGCGCCGCCGCTGAACGCACCCGCGACGTCGCACGCGCTCTCGGCCTTTCCGGGCTGAAGATCGCCTGCATCGAAGGTGACGACGTCAGCGGAATCTTTGGTAGCGATCAACCGTTCATGGACGAACCGGGAACGTTGGCCGACGTCGGCCGCCCGGTGGTCGGGATGAATGCCTATCTCGGTGCCGATGCGATCATTCCCGCGCTCGAGGGGGATGCCGATGTGGTGATCGGGGGGCGGCTGGCCGACCCTTCAATGTTTCTCGCGCCGCTGATGCACCACTACGGCTGGCGGAATTCCGATCTGGCGGCGCTCGGCGCCGGCACCTTGGTCGGTCATCTGATGGAATGCGGCATGCAGATCACAGGCGGCTATTACGCCGATCCCGGCACCAAGGACGTGCCCGATCTCGCGCAGTGCGGGTATCCGATCGCGGAGGTCGTTGCCGACGGCAGCGCTGTCATCACCAAATTGCCCGGCACCGGCGGATGCGTGAACGAGGCCACGGTGAAGGAGCAGCTTCTCTACGAGGTTCACGATCCAACGGCCTACCTGACACCTGACGTCACCGCCGATTTCAGCCACGTGAAGCTGAGGGACCTCGGCCAGGATCGCGTCCGCGTCACCGATGCTGGCGGCCGCGCGCGGCCGGAAAAACTTAAAGTTACCGTCGGTTTCGACGCGGGCGTTCTCGCCGAAGCGGGCGTGAGCTACGCCGGCCCTGCCGCTGGCACCCGCGGCCGTCTCGCCGCGGAAATCGTTGATGCGCGGATGAAGGAAACGCATAAGATCAAATCACCGCTTCGGGTCGATCTGATCGGAGCAGGGTCGCTTTTTGCAACGGCTGGAAAGACGCGCGACGATAGCGAGGATGTCAGGCTGCACGTCGCGCTGCGCACGACGAATCGCGACGAGGCCGAAATGATGCTTTGGGAAGTTGAATCGCTTCTGTGCTGCGGCCCGGCTGGCGGCGGCGGTTATCGTGGCGTCATTACACCAGCGGTCGAAACGAAATCCGTCCTGATCGAGCGCGGTCTGGTGAAGCCCACCTTCGAGATTTTCGTGACGTGATCGCCCGTGGAGGCAACGAGCGGCTTCTGGTTCGCGACATCGCGCATGCGCGTGCCGGCGACAAAGGCAATACGTCCAACGTGAATATTTGGGTCTATGACCGTGAGGATTTCGAGCTGCTCAAGCGCAGCGTGACGCCTGAGCGGATCAAAAAGGAATTTCCAAAGCTCGTGCGCGGAAAGGTGACGCGTTACGTCATTGACCACCTGCACGGGCTCAACTTGGTCATGGGTGAGGCGCTCGAGGGTGGCGTGAACGCCTCGCTCAATCTCGACTCGCACGGGAAATCCTGGAGCTACCTTATTCTGGGTTTGACGCTCGATACCAGCGAGAGCGGCGCGGGTGCGGAACGCTGACGATGGGCCGCGTTGGAAACACGCTGCCGGTCGTCGAGGTTCGCGGCGTCACGCTTCAGTATAAGACCAGCGACCGTCTGATCACCGCGACCTACCGCGTCGATTTCAACGTGCTGCGGTCGGACCGTTTTGTGCTGCTTGGACCATCCGGGTGTGGAAAGTCAACGCTGCTGAAAGCAATTGGTGGCTATATGCGCCCCACCGAAGGCAGCATCCATGTGAACGGCCGCGACGTCACCAGACCAGGCCCCGATCGCATGATGGTGTTCCAGGAATTTGATCAGCTGCTGCCGTGGAAAACAGTGCTGCAAAACGTGATGTTTCCGCTCGTCACGAGCGGCAAATTCGAGTGGGCCGCCGCGCGCGAAAAGGCGCTCGGCCTCATCGCAAAGGTCAATCTTGCCAAATTCGCGGACAGCTATCCGCACACTTTGTCCGGCGGCATGAAGCAACGCGTCGCAATCGCGCGCGGGATGGCAATGGAGCCAGACGTCCTGCTGATGGATGAACCGTTCGCAGCGCTCGATGCGCTGACCCGCGGGCGCATGCAGGATGAGCTGCTCGCGTTATGGGACGAGATCAAATTCACGGTGATCTTCGTGACACATTCAATTCCCGAAGCTGTGAAGATCGGAAACCGAATTTTGCTGCTTACGCCGCATCCGGGACAGGTCAAAGCCGAGATCAATAGTGTGCCGAGAGGCAAAAGCGAGACTACGGCAAGCGTGGAACTAGGCCAGAAAATTCACGCCATGTTGTTTGCTGATGCGATCGAGGACACACGCCATGACTGATGTCACCCTGCGGCCCGAGATTTATCGCGAGCCGATGAGCCAGGAAAAATTCGGGATCGTGGAGAAGCCGCTCACGCTATTCGAACGGCTTTATAATCAGAACTGGCTGCGCAAGCTGTTTATGCTCATTGTCATTGCCGTGTGCTGGGAGACTTACGCACGCTGGCTCGACAATGAATTGCTGGTGCCAACCTTCAGCGCCACGGTTCGCGCGCTCGTGCATGGCATTGCCTCGGGCGTGATCCTGACGCGCGCGGCGCTCTCGATCAAAGTGCTGCTGATGGGGTTCAGCGCCGGCGTCTTCATCGCGGCGGTTCTGACCTTTCTTGCCATCAACACCCGGCTTGGAAACGACTTCCTCGAGACCATGACCGCAATGTTCAATCCCCTGCCGGCTATCGCGCTTTTGCCACTTGCCTTGATCTGGTTCGGGTTGGGGACGGGAAGCCTGGTTTTCGTGCTCATCCATTCCGTGTTGTGGGCGGTCGCGCTCAACACGCATGCCGGCTTTCGCAGCGTGTCCACCACGCATCGCATGGTTGGGCAGAACTACGGATTGCGCGGCATCCACTTTGTGATGAAGATTCTCATTCCCGCGGCATTTCCGAGCATCCTCGCCGGCCTCAAGATCGGCTGGGCTTTTGCCTGGCGCACGCTGATCGCGGCGGAACTAGTCTTCGGCACGACGTCAGGGCAGGGTGGACTAGGCTGGTACATCTTTGAAGCGAAAAACCTGCTCGACATTCCGGAGGTCTTTGCCGGATTGCTTTCGATTATCCTCATCGGCCTTTTTATCGAGAACGTCGTCTTCCGGTTGATCGAGGCCAGGACCATCGGCCGCTGGGGTATGCAGAACTAGCCCGTGCGTGTGGCAATTTCGCTTCCCCGTAGAGTGGGCTAAGCTGGCGGTAACGACCAACTGACCGGAGCCGCCAGTAGCGGCAACCGCAACGGGGAACAACCAATGGCACGGCGGATCAGCGCGAGCGCTTTTGTGGCGTTCATCATCATTATCATCATCATCAGCGGCGGCCTCACCGGCGCGGCGCGCGCGCAAGATTGTCCGCGCGGAGATCTCGACAAGGCCTACTGCGACCGCGATGGCGATCTGGTGGCCGACACCCCGACCGATGCCAAACAGCTTGTCAATCCTTCGACCCTGATCTTCGCCTATACCCCGGTCGAAGATCCGGCCGTCTATACCAAAGTGTGGGACGGCTTCATCAAGCACATGGAAAAGGTGACCGGCAAAAAGGTCGTGTTCTTCCCGGTGCAGTCGAATGCGGCCGAGATCGAAGCGATGCGGTCCGGCCGGCTGCATATTGCAGGCTTCAATACCGGCTCGAATCCGATCGCAGTGAATTGCGCGGGCTTCGTGCCCTTCGCCATCATGGCGGGCAAGGACGGCACTTTCGGCTACGAGATGGAAATCATCGTGCCCGCCGACAGCACGATCAAGACGCCGGCCGACATCAAAGGCAAGAAACTCGCCTTCACCGCACCGACCTCGAATTCAGGATTCAAGGCGCCGTCGGCGCTGCTCGAGTCGGAATTCCATTTGATTGCGAAACGTGACTACGAGCCGGTATTCTCCGGCAAACATGACAACTCCGTGCTCGGCGTTGCCAACAAGGACTATGACGCGGCCGCGATTGCCAACGAAGTGATGTTCCGCATGTTCGAGCGCAACGTCGTGGACAAGGCCAAGATCCGAACAATCTACAAGTCCGAGACCTTCCCAACCACCGGCTACGGCCTGGCGCACAATCTCGATCCGGCGCTCCAGGCAAAGATCAAGGAAGCCTTCTTCACGTTCCCCTGGGAGGGTTCCTCACTGCAGGCCGAGTTCAAGGGTCAGGACAAGTTCGTTCCGATTACCTACAAGAAGGACTGGAGTGTCATCCGCAAGATCGATGCGGCGAGCGGCGTCAAATATTCCTGCAAGTAACGATGCGCAGCCACAGGGGGCTCGGATGCTGCGCATCAAAGGTCTGACCAAGCGCTATCGCACGGGCGATCTTGCGCTCAAGGGCATCGATATAGATGTTCCCGACGGGCAGGTCATGGCGTTGATCGGCCCCTCCGGCGCCGGCAAATCCACGGTGATCCGCTGCATCAACCGGCTGGTCGAGCCGACCTCGGGTTCGATCACGCTCAACGACACCGACATCGTCAAGCTTGGCAGCGCCGACTTGCGACGCATGCGTCGCCGCATGGGCATGATCTTTCAGGAATATGCATTGGTGGAGCGGCTCTCCGTGATGGAGAACGTTCTCACCGGACGGCTCGGCTATGTCGGCTTTTGGCAAAGCTGGCTGCGGCGCTTCCCGCAATCCGACATTGACGAAGCATTCCGCCTGCTTGAGCGTGTCGGTCTCGATCACATGGCCGACAAACGCGCTGATGAGCTCTCAGGCGGGCAGCGCCAGCGCGTCGGCATCTGCCGTGCGCTGATTCAGAATCCCGAGCTGCTGCTGGTGGATGAGCCGACCGCCTCGCTCGACCCGAAAACGTCGCGGCAGATCATGCGGCTGATCAGGGAACTTTGCAGCGAACGCCACCTGTCCGCAATCATCAATATCCACGACGTCATGCTGGCGCAGATGTTTGCCGAGCGCATTGTCGGCCTGCGCCTCGGCGAAATCGTCTATGACGGCCCGCCCGACAAGCTGACGCCGGCGGTGCTCACCTCGATCTACGGTGAGGAGGACTGGTCGGCGACGATTCGTAAAGTCGACGAGGAAGCGCCGGATGAGGAAGCCGACAACGTTGTGCCATTCGAGGTGCCTCGTCCTGATCGCGACCGTCTGGCGGGGCTGACGTGATGTGCTGGACGCATCGTTCAGTCGTCATGCGCGGCCATAGCCGTCCAAAAGGACGGCGTGCTTCCCACGCTTATGTGCCGGGCATCCACGCCTTGGCTGCGAAGAAAGACGTGGATGGCCGGGACCAGCCCGGCCATGACCGGGGAAGGGCGAAATGTCGTTAGTCGTCACCGCGCCTCGCCGCTGGAAAAAGCCGCCGCTGATCAAATCGGCCTGGCTGCGCTGGATACTGACAATCGGAGCCGTGGTCTATCTGACGCTGGTATTCCAGACGACACCGGTGAACTGGACGCGGGTATGGGAAGGCCTGCCGCGCGGCGCCGCGTTCGTGTCGGCATTTTTCCCGCCGGATTTTGTCAGCCGATGGGACGAAATCGCCGAAGGTATCGCGGAAAGCCTTTGGATGACGGTGGTGTCGACCGTGGTCGGCATTGCGCTCTCAATCCCGGTCGGCATCGGCGCCGCAAAGAACATCGCGCCGGCGCCGGTCTATTACTTCTGCCGCGCCGTGCTGGCGGTGTCGCGCAGTTTTCAGGAAATCATCCTCGCGATTTTTTTTGTGAAGCTGTTCGGCTTCGGGCCATTTGCCGGCTTCGTGACGCTCTCATTCGCCACCATCGGCTTCTACGGCAAGCTGCTCGCCGAGGACATCGAGGACATGGACGCAGGCCAGGCGGAGGCCGTGCGGGCATCGGGCGCAAGCTGGCTGCAATGGATCAATTATGGCGTGCAGCCGCAGGTGATGCCGCGCATGATCGGGCTCGGGCTCTACCGCTTCGACATCAATTTCCGTGAATCCGCCGTGATCGGCATTGTCGGCGGCGGCGGCATCGGCGCCACACTCAACACCGCGTTTGACCGTTATGAATTTGATTCCGCCGCCGCCATCATCATCGTGATCATCGCGATCGTCATGCTGTGCGAGTACGGCTCCGGTTACTTGCGGCGCTGGGTGCAGTGATGACGACGATCCCGGCACGCGGACGAACCTGGCGCCGGCGCGACCGGCGTACCGAATTGCTGGTCTGGGCGGCCTGGCTCTTCGCGGTTGCCCTGTTCGTGGGCTGTTTTCAGCTCATTTCCGACAAGACCATCTGGGCCTTCGTGTGGGACGCGCCGACCCAGGCCGGCGATCTGGCCGTGCGCATGGTGCCGCCGGATTGGCTCTATATCCGCACGCTCGGCCGGCCGATCTGGGACACCATCAACATCGCCACCATTGGCACGCTGATCGCCATTCTGCTCGCGATCCCGGTGGCCTATTGCGCCGCGCGCAACACGACGCCAAGCGTGAGCATTGTGCGACCGATCGCGCTGTTCATCATCGTGTCGTCGCGCTCGATCAATGCGCTGATCTGGGCGCTGATGCTGGTCACCATCATCGGCCCCGGCGTTTTCTCGGGGATCATTGCGATCGCGTTACGGTCGATCGGCTTCTGCGCCAAGCTGCTTTATGAGGCCATCGAGGAGATCGATGAGGGGCAGGTCGAGGCCGTGCGCGCGACCGGCGCGTCCGGCGCGCAAGTGACGGGTTACGGAATCGTGCCGCAGGTGCTGCCCGCCTTTGCCGGGATCTCGGTGTTTCGCTGGGACATCAATATCCGCGAGTCGACCGTTCTTGGCCTTGTCGGCGCCGGCGGCATAGGGCTCGAACTCAACGCCGCAATCACGCAGCTTTACTGGACGCAGGTCTCGCTGATCCTGCTGGTCATCATCGGCACTGTGATCGTCAGCGAATGGGTCTCGGCCAAGATCCGCCACGCGATCATTTGATCACAGTTCAAGCGTCGAGCACGCGCCGGCGCTCCTCATATTCTGCTTGCGTTACCTCTCCACGCGCGAAACGCTCTTTAAGAATGTCGAGAGGATAGTTGTAACGCCCGCCATGTCGCCCCATGCCGCGCATCATGATCCACATCACGCCTATGCACAGGGCCAGCATGAAGAACATCATCAGCGGCGCGAACACCCACGGCATATGCCAATAGTAATCATTCTACCACATCATGGTCGCCTCCTTGCAAAAGGGAGTGGCAAAGTCTGCGTCCCTAACTCAATGGAGGCCTTGACCTAAATCAAAGGCATTTCCTTCGCGGTGGCTAATTTCTTTGCGAAATTTCACTTCCAAAGCGGGAGGTGCAAATGGGCAAGATCAACGAATCTGGATCGGCCTACATTTGCCCGATGCACGCCAGCATTCGTCAGGCAAGTCCGGGCAAATGCCCCAAGTGCGGCATGGCCCTGGTCCCGGGAAATGGGCGTTTCGCTCTGTTGCGGCACATGGCCGGCAACTGGCGCCATCTTGCAATCATGGGCGTGATCATGGTGGCGGTGATGGCCGCAGCGATGATGATGACCGTGCGCTGACGAACATCGCTTGACGCTCATCCATCATTTCAATAATTATTGAAATATGGAGAAGCGAGATGCCGTGGCTATTCTGGCCGCGCTGGCCCAGGACAACCATCTCGATGTGTTCCGCCTGCTGGTCGAAGCCGGCCCCCAAGGCATGCCGGCCGGTCACATCGCCGCCAGTCTCCGGCTGCCGCCCAACGCACTGACATTTCACATGGATCGTCTGCGCGACGCCGGCCTCGTCACAGTGCGCCGCGATGGCCGCTCAATGATCTACGCGGCACGGTTCGAAGCGATGAATTCGCTGGTGTCTTACCTCACCGACCATTGCTGTCAGGGCCGCCCGGAGCTTTGCGCACCGAAGCCGCGCAAACGGGGCGCCCTCGTGCAAAAATGCATATGAGGTTTCGTCGCCAAATGGCCGACCACCCGTTCAATGTCTTGTTTCTCTGCACCGGAAATTCGGCGCGGTCGATCATGGCCGAAGCGATCCTGAACAAGATCGGGGCCGGAAAATTCCAGGCTTTCAGCGCGGGCAGCCAGCCAAAAGGTCATGTGCATCCCGAGGCAATGAGGCTGTTGCAAAGTCTCGGGTTCGACACGCGCTTTCGTTCGAAGTCTTGGAGCGAATTCGCCAAGCCGGGCGCGCCCGCGCTCGATTTCGTGTTCACCGTTTGTGACAATGCCGCCGGCGAAACTTGTCCCTTCTGGCCCGGCCAGCCGATGACCGCGCACTGGGGCATTCCCGATCCGGCGGCAGCCGAAGGCTCGCCCGCACAGATTGCCCTGGCGTTCAAGGATGCCTACCGCATGCTGTCGCAGCGCATTGGCGTTTTCGCCGCGTTGCCGATCCTTTCGCTCGATAAAATGAGCCTGCAGGCGAAGCTCAAAGAGATTGGCGGTATGGGTGGCATGAACGCGAAGGTCAAAGAGCCAGGCTGATGCCTTCTTTGGCGCAACGGGCGATCGCCGAATTTTTGGGTACGGCTTTTCTGCTCGCGGCCGTCGTCGGCTCCGGCATCATGGCGCAGCGACTAGCCGGCGGTAATGTCGCATTGGCTTTGCTGTGCAATACGCTGGCGACGGGCGCGATCCTTCCCGTCATTATCCTGATGTTCGGAGCCGTTTCCGGCGGGCATTTCAATCCGGCCGTCAGTGTCGCATTTGCGCTGCGCGGTGAACTTCCATGGCCGATCGCTGTGCTTTATGTGGCCGTTCAGATCGTCGCGGCCATCGCCGGCGCTTGGATCGCTCATCTGATGTTTGATCTGCCTGTATGGCAGATTTCGACGACGATCCGTTCGGGTGCGGGCCAATGGCTGGCCGAAGCCGTCGCCACATTCGGGTTGCTACTCACGATTTTTGGTTGTCTCTGGCGTGTGCCTTCGGCCGTTCCTTTTGCGGTTGGCCTCTACATAACGTCGGCCTATTGGTTCACGGCGTCGACATCATTCGCCAATCCGGCGGTCACCATTGCCCGTTCGCTGTCGGATACTTTTGCCGGCATTGCACCGGCCGGTGCCCCGGCATTTATGGCGGCTCAGTTCGCTGGGATGGTGGCTGCCGTTTTTCTTGCGGGCGTCGTTTGGCCCAGCGCTATACCATCGAAGTGAACGTATAGGCGTAACGTACCTCACCGCCTCCTAATCAATCAGGTCGTCTGCGCGCAGCAGGAAGTCCCGGCTGATCGTCAATCCAATACTGCGAGCAGTCTTCAGGTTGATCACGAGCTCGAATTTTACGGGTTGTTCGATTGGCAGATCAGCAGGCTTTGCGCCTTTTAGTATCTTTTGAACATAACTCGCGACGCGCTTGGCCTCGAAGATTCTGCTCGGTCCGTAGGACAGCAGGGCTCCACTGGTAACAAATTCGCGCCACGACGTGACCACAGGAAGCCGCTGTTCCAGCCCATATTGAGCAATTCTGGCGGCAACGATGCTCGTTAGACGCGACGAGATCACAAACAAACTGTTCGCCCCACTTTCGCTTGCCGCGCGGAGTGCGCCGTCAAGGTCGCCCGCGCTATTGATCGGATGCGTTGTTATGTCGATGGCCAGCGATTGAGCTGCGCGCTGTGCAAACGCTACTTCATCGTCGAAATGTTGCGGATTGAATATCACCGCAACACGCTTTGCGTTGGGAGCCACCTCTTTTAGTATTTCCATGCGCTTGGCGGCCATCTCGTCGGTCAGGAATGTTACTCCGGTAAAATTTTTCTCCGGCTTGGCCAGAGACGTGGCGAGTCCTGCCCGTACCGGGCTCTCGCTGACCCCGCCCACCACAGGTATTCTGCCCTTGCTTGCATCGAACAGAACTTTAATAACGTCACCTCCGAGCGCGAGCAGAAGGTCTGGCTTAAGTGCAACAAGTTCTTCCGCCAATGTCAGAAGACGAGTTGAGTCGCCCTTGGCATATCGGTGAATGATTTCGACAGTACGGCCATCAATAATACCAATCTGATCAAGCGCGTCCTTCAACGATTGATCGACGGGTCCCAGTGCGGCATCGCCGTAGATGAGCCATCCAATCCGGGCAGGACTTTTTTGTGCGAGGATCGGCAGCGGAAACGACACTGCCGCGCCGGCGATTAAAGCGATGAACTCTCGCCGCTTCATGTGCGCCTCCATCGTCGGAGCCGCATCGTACCATATTGCCTGTCAGGAAGGGGCTTGTTTGCTCCCTAAGCCCCGTAGCTCTGGATCAGCGAGCCTGCGACCAAGCTCCATCCGTCCACCAGCACGAAGAATATCAGCTTGAATGGCAGCGATACCACGACCGGTGGCAGCATCATCATGCCCATCGACATCAGCACCGAGGCCACGACGAGGTCGATGATGAGAAATGGCAGGAACAAGAGGAAGCCGATTTCGAAGGCGCGCTTGAGTTCCGAAATCATGAAAGCCGGCACCAGAACGCGCAACGACAGATCCTCAGGCTTGGCCGGTTCGGCTTCCTTGGACATGTCCGAAAACAGCTTGAGGTCCTTCTCGCGTACGTTCTTCTGCATGAAGGCGCGCAGCGGCTGCGAGCCGCGTTCGAAGGCCTGCTCGGCGGTAATTTCGTTGGCGACCAGCGGTTTGATGCCGGTGTCGTAGGCGCGTTGCAGGGCAGGGCCCATGACGAATGCGGTCAGAAACAGCGCCAGCGAGACGATGACGGTGTTGGGCGGCGCCGTCGCGGTGCCGAGTGCGGTGCGCAGCAGCGACAGCACCACCACGATGCGCGTGAACGACGTCATCATGACGAGGATCGACGGCGCGAGCGACAGCACGGTGAGCAGCGCGATCATCTGGATCACGCGCTCGGTCAGCCCGTTGCCCTGGCCGAAGTTGACGCTGATGTCCTGAGCGGCGGCTGGCGCCGTTGCGAGGAGGATCCCTGCTACCCCGACCGCCACCGTCACAAGACGGACACGGCGGTCGGAAGCGGCTATCACGGTTTTCCTGCCGGACGGCCTAACAAACTGGCCATCTCCTCTTCGAGATTTTCGTAAAGCTGCTTGCCGGGTGTTGCCGCCGGCGCACGCGGTTCGGACTTCACGTCAAATTTTGGCTCAGCCTTGGCCTCGGACTTGTGTTCCGGCTTTGCATCGAACTTCGGTTCGACACGCGCCTTGAGTTCGCGCACGGGTGGGCGCGCGGTCACATTGCCCGTTGGCCCGCTCATGTGTGCCAGCGGGTCGGTGACGGGCGGCCGGTTTTCCGGTGCCGGTGCGCGGCGCAACGCGGCTTCGAGCTGTTGCGCCATCTCTGCAAGATTGTGATCGGCTTGCGCCGCAGC
>DAHUXA010000450.1 GCA_027307405.1 Hyphomicrobiales bacterium
AGCCCGAACAGTCCTAATATCGAAGCAGAGCGAAGTGACGTGCAGGCCGCGGCGCAAACTATTGGCCAGCAACTCGTCGTTCTCGATGTCAATAGCGACAGCGACATCGAGGCAGCCTTTACAACGTTCGTTCAACGCGGGGCCGGTGCGCTGCTCGTCGGTTCCGGCTCGTTCTTGAACTCGCATCGGGAACAGGTCGTCGCGTTGGCGGTTCGTCATGCGCTGCCAGCGAGCTACGTCTGGCGCGAGGCCGTCGTGGCCGGTGGCCTAATGAGCTATGCGCCCAGCATTACGAATTCCTATCGCCAAGCCGGCATCTACGCCGGGCGGATTCTAAAGGGCGAGAAGCCGGCCGACCTGCCGGTCATACAGTCCACCAAATTCGAATTCGTACTCAACCTCAAGACCGCTAAGACGCTCGGCCTCGAAATACCGGCGACGCTTCTGGCGCTCACCGACGAGGTGATCGAATAGAGATGCTGTTTGCTGCGGTGCGTCGGTCGCTAGTGGCCCG
>DAHUXA010000451.1 GCA_027307405.1 Hyphomicrobiales bacterium
CGATCGAAATACGGAGCAAAGAGGCCGAAGTAACCCGAGCGCAGCGAGGGTCATCCCCGGACAAGCGAGGCAAGGCCGAGCGCGATCCGGGGGTCTCGTGAGGAACTAAAGACGCGGATGGCCGGAACAAGTCCGGCCATGACGAAGGAAGAGAATATGTCCCGTCGCCACAGGGCCGATAAACGCGACATCCTGCCGGATCCCAAATTCGGCAATGTCGTCGTCACCAAATTCATGAATTCGGTGATGCACGCCGGCAAGAAGTCGGTGGCAGAGAACATTGTCTATGGCGCCTTTGACATTATCGAAGGCAAGACCCGGCAGAATCCGGTCGCCGTATTCCAGCAGGCGCTCGATAATGTGATGCCCTCGATCGAGGTGCGCTCGCGCCGCGTCGGTGGCGCCACCTATCAGGTGCCGGTCGAAGTGCGCACGTCGCGCCGCCAGGCGCTCGGCATCCGCTGGATCATTTCCGCGGCGCGCGAACGCAACGAGAAGACAATGACGGAGCGG
>DAHUXA010000452.1 GCA_027307405.1 Hyphomicrobiales bacterium
ATGGTGGTGCTGATGCCGCCGATGGCGCTCACGCACTCCCCGGTGCACGCCTGGATCGCGGCGACCTGGCCGGCGATCTCGTCGGTGGCCTTGGCGGTCTGGCTCGCGAGGTTCTTGACCTCGGCCGCGACGACCGCAAAGCCTCTGCCGGCTTCGCCGGCGCGCGCCGCCTCGATCGGCGAGGCGAAGCGCACCGCACGCCCGGCGACCAGGACCCGCCCCTCGTCCGGCTGCACCGCGCCCGCGATGATCTTGATCAGCGTGCTCTTGCCGCAGCCGTTCTCACCCAGCAGGTGATAGATCTGCCCGCGCTGGAACGAAAGGCTTACGCCACGCAGCGCATACACGCCGGTAAAGCGCTTGTGGATATCGACAACTTCGAGAAGCGGCGCTGTACTCATCATTGAACCTTCAACCCTTTCAAGCTTCTTGACGACGGCGCGCATGGTCGCCCTCGGGACGCCATGCACGCCTCGCAACCTGCCGGCTGTGATCAGAACGGATACAGATC
>DAHUXA010000453.1 GCA_027307405.1 Hyphomicrobiales bacterium
GGTCGTGATCGTGCTGGTCGGCCGCGCGCGGCTGCATCGCTGGGTGCTGTTCGTGCCGAACTTGATCATCCGTCAGTTCGGCGGGCAGAAGGCCGCGGTCGCGGTTCCCGAGAGTGAGGCGTCATGACGCTGGCGCTCGAAACGCGGGGATTGGAGAAGCAGTTCGGCGGGCTCCGCGTCACGCGCGATCTGTCGCTCAAAGTCACGCAGGGCGCGCGCCACGCTTTGATCGGCCCGAACGGCGCCGGCAAGACCACGGTGCTCGACCTGATCTGCGGCAAGACCAAAGCCACCTCCGGCTCGATCCAGTTTCGCGGCCAGGAGCTCACCAGGATGCGGGAGAACGAGATCGTGCAGGCCGGCGTCGGCCGCAAATTCCAGACGCCGTCGATCTACGACGACCTTACCGTGTTCGAGAATCTGGAGATTTCGTTTCCGCGCGGCCGCACGGTGTTCGGCTCGCTCACCTTCCAGCGCGACGCTGTCGTGAAGGAGCGGGTCGAGGAAGTC
>DAHUXA010000454.1 GCA_027307405.1 Hyphomicrobiales bacterium
GGGATCGGTCTTCGACTCATGCGTCTCATTCGACCGTCGCTCCCCGCGAAAGTTCACCGTGGGATTGCCCGGATCGTCCGGCGGTGGCGCTGGCTTGCCCGCTTTGGGTTGAAAGCTCTTCAAACTCGCCCAGGCTTCCAGCAGCGTGCCGTCGACCGTGAAGTGCTCGTCGCTGGTCAGCCCCTTGGCCCGCGCTTGCTCCACCACCCGCGACAAAAACTCTTTGGCCACGTCGGCCTCCAGCAAGCGGTCGCGGTTCTTGGTGAAGGTGGTCGCGTCCCAGACTTCGTCGTCCGCGTTCAACCCCACGAACCAGCGGAACAGCAGGTTGTAATCCATCTCCTCCATCAGCAAACGCTCGCTGCGGATCGAGTACAGCATTTGCAGCAGCTGCGCTCGCAACAGCTTCTCCGGCGCAATCGACGGCCGGCCGACACGCGCATACATCGTGTCAAACCGCCGCGAGAGTTGAGTGAGTACCTCATCCACCATCTCCCGGATCGCACG
>DAHUXA010000455.1 GCA_027307405.1 Hyphomicrobiales bacterium
GGCAAAGGCTGCCGGCACATTGTGCATGGCGACGGAGCGAAACGCGCCGTCCTCGTACAGCGCCAGCATGCCGAAATTGGCCGCGCAAAGCTCCGTCGCCTTCGCCAGGATCGTCTGGAACACGGGATCAAGCTCGCTCGGCGAGCTCGAAATGACGCGCAGCACCTCCGACGTCGCCGTCTGCTGCTCCAGCGATTCGGAAAGCTCGCGCGTGCGCTGCTGCTCCGCCTCGAACAGCCGCACGTTCTCGATGGCGATCACCGCCTGGTCGGCGAAGGTCTCGAGCAGGGCGATCTGGCTCGGCGAGAAGGGTCCAGGCTTTGGGCGCAACACCGTAATGACGCCGATCGGGAGACCTTCCCGGAGCATCGGGACCGCGATCAAGCTGCGATAGGTGGCCACGGTGGCCACCGCGCCGACCGCGTATTCGCGGTCCTCGCGGACGTCCGGGATGTGGGCGAGGCCGCCGTCGAGCACCGCGCGTCCTGCCGCGGTGCCGCGGCTC
>DAHUXA010000456.1 GCA_027307405.1 Hyphomicrobiales bacterium
CCGCTCGAACGACTGATCAACTCAAAAACACGACCAGCCGTTCCATCACCTTGATGCTTTCGAAAATACTCATGACTAATCCTCCCGCATCTGATGAAAAATGCTGCTGTGCTTACGTACAATCGTTTTCTATGGTGGAATTGCGCTAAATCAAGGCGGCGCACTGTGAGAGCACTAATTTGAAAACAAAATACAGTAAGGAGGGTTTGTTATGGGCGACAGTAAGCAAAAACGGGGAAGAGCGGACCGCAGTCGCGTATCGGGAAGTCAGCAGTCTGAAGTTTATTATGTAGCCAGGAAGTTTGGCGTCAGTGCAGATAGGGTGCGCAGCGTGATCAAGCGCGTGGGCAATAGTCGAAAGAAAGTCTACGCGGCACTGTCCAAGTAATTGGTCAAAATGAGCAAATAGCAATGTTGGAAGAATTCAAAAAATTTGCACTGCGTGGAAATGTTGTCGACCTCGCTGTCGGTGTCATCATCGGCGCGGCCTTCGGCGCCAGGA
>DAHUXA010000457.1 GCA_027307405.1 Hyphomicrobiales bacterium
TGCCCAGGCCGGCCCATTCCGGCTGGTACTGGCAGACGGATATCGGCCCGTAGGTCTCGGTCAGCCCGTACAGGTGGGTAACGGCCAGGTTCATCGACCCCATCCGCGCCAGCAGGGTGGCCGACGGCGGCGCGCCGCCGGTGTCCACGTGCACCTTGTGATCCAGCGGCCCGGCCGCGTCGTCTTCGGCGATCATGGTGAGCACGGTCGGCGCGGCGCTGAAGTGGGTGATTCCCTCGGTGCGCAGCAGCCGCCAGATCTCGGCCGGGTCGACGGCGCGCAGGCAGACATGGGTACCGCCGGCCGCGGTGACGGCCCAGGTGAAGCACCAGCCGTTGCAGTGGAACATCGGCAGCGTCCACAGGTACCTCGCGCCCGGGCCCAGGCGGGCGTGGTACGCCATCGCCGTGGCCTGCAGGTACGCACCCCGATGGTGGTACATCACGCCCTTGGGCCGCCCGGTCGTCCCGCTAGTGTAGTTGACGGCCAGGAGCTGGTGCT
>DAHUXA010000458.1 GCA_027307405.1 Hyphomicrobiales bacterium
GTATTTTTACCGACCGACCTACCCGGTCGAAACTGAAGAGAAGAATGAAGTCAGCACAATCGGATCGTTTTAGTTGTTGATTGTAGCTGGCGTCGCTTGCCGAGCATGTCCGTTATTGGCCCGAAGCGGACATCCCCAGTTGCAACGCACATGTCCGCTTTCGGGGGTAAAGCGGACATGGCGCAAATCGTCAAAAATGTCCGCTAATGACCCAAAGCGGACATGGCGCAGCCGTTGGAACTTGCCTAAAATTAAGCACTGTGAACCGCCCGGGAGGGCGACATGAGGCGCCGTGGGAAGGCGAAGCGCGCGCTGGGCAAGGGCGTATCGTCTAAAGCTCGTAAAGTACCGATCGCACGCGGGTCGACAGCCCGCGTGCAGGAAAAACTAGACCGGGCTTTGCGTGAGCGCGACGAGGCACTCGAGCAACAGGCTGCAACGGCAGAGGTGCTCAATGTCATCAGCGGTTCGCCAGGACAGCTCGAACCTGTTTTTCAGACC
>DAHUXA010000459.1 GCA_027307405.1 Hyphomicrobiales bacterium
CCGGCGTCGTGCTGGGATCGATCGCGCTGATCGGCCTGCCCGAGCTGCTGCGCGAGTTCGGCGAATATCGCTACCTGTTCTACGGCGCGGTGCTGATCGTGATGATGCGTCTGCGTCCCGAAGGCTTGTGGCCGTCGGACGTGCGCCAGCGCGAGCTGCACGCGTCGGATGAGACGCTGGCGCTGGATGCGGGCGCCGATGCCGTGCCGGCGCAGCAGAGATGAGCGCGCTGCTGCGCTGCGACCGTGTCACCATGCGCTTTGGCGGACTGGTGGCGCTGGCAGACATCGACCTCGAAGTCGAAGAGCACAGCATCCACAGCATCATCGGCCCGAACGGCGCCGGCAAGACCACGGTGTTCAACTGCATCACGCAGAACCTGCGGCCGACATCGGGCGAGGTGTGGTTCGCGGAGCAGCGTATCGATGGGCTGACGCCGGATCGCGTCGCCGCCGCGGGAATCAGCCGCACGTATCAGAACATTCGGCTGTTCCGTAACAT
>DAHUXA010000045.1 GCA_027307405.1 Hyphomicrobiales bacterium
GGAATCGATGCACGGCAAGCCGCGCCTTGTCGCAGAACTAACGATTCGTGTCATCGTGCTCGTGGTCGCTTCATGCCTGATCTACTACGGCTACCTCAATTATTTGCGAGGCTTCGGCAGTTTTCGTTTGCCATCGAATACGCCCATCGCCTCGCTTTATGCGGCAATCCCGTTGTCTGGTGTACTGATCGCGCTGTTCACCATCGAGCAGATCGTGAACGGCTGCCGCAACGGGTTCGACCATCCCGAAACGCAGGAGCCGGAACATTCAGCCGCGTTCGGCGCATCCAGACCAGGTGACCCGCAATGAGCGCGCCGGTTATCCTCGCGCTGATGTCAGCGTGCTTTCTGACATTCGGCTATCTTGGTGTGCCGGTGCCATTTGCACTGCTTGGTGGTGTTTTCGTCGGCGCGGTGCTGGCTGACGTTTCGTTGCCGGCCATCATCCAGAAGGTTTTCGACGGCGTCGACAATGAAGCATTGCTCGCGATCCCATTCTTTCTCCTGGTGGGGGAATTGATGAGCTCGGCCAATGTGGTCATACGCATCGCCAATCTGTCGATGGCGCTGGTTGGCCACGTGCGCGGTGGCCTCTCGCAGGTTGTCACCGTATTCAGCATGTTCTTTTCCGAAATGTCGGGCTCCACGACCGCCGATGTCGCCGTGATGAGCCGTGCGCTCGGCGGACCAATGAAAAAGGAGGGCTACGAAGGCCCTTTCATTGCAGCCATCATTGCCGCTGCATCAACTATCGCCGCACTGGTTCCACCGAGCATTACAGCCGTCGTCTACGGCGCAACCGGCAACGTATCGATTGCCGGCCTGTTCATGGCCGGTTTCGTGCCAGGCCTGATGATCGGCTTCGGGCTGATGACCTATTGCTACTTCTTCGGCCCGATCGGTTTCAGGCGGCCACGTGCCTCACTCGGAATGATTGCGCTGGCAACACGGGACGCAGCACTGCCCCTGATGATTCCGGTGATCCTGCTCGGTGGCATCCTGACCGGCTGGTTCACGCCCACCGAAGCCGGCGTCGTCGCAGCGTTATGGATCATCGTCGTTATCATTCCGGCCCTCAATCCCAGGCATATCTGGAACCTGCCTTACGATTTTTGCCTGGCGGGCCTGATTTTCTCGTTGCCCCTGATCACGATCGGCGCGGCGAATGCCTTCGGCTATCTGCTCGCCTATTTGCGCGGCGCGATCGTGATATCGGAATGGATCATCGGTATTGCCGGCAATGATCCACACCTCATCATGTTGCTGATGGTGCTGCTATTCACCATCGTCGGCGATTTCATCGAGCCGGTGCCGACCATCATCATCTTCATGCCGCTGGTGAACGCGCTCACCACCGCCGGCAATATCAATCCGGTCCATATGGGCGTCGTGCTGATCGCAACGCTCGCTTTTGGATTGATCACGCCACCCTATGGTTTGGTGCTGCTCATGGCATCGAAGTTCGTCGGCGTGCGCTTCTCACAGGCATTGCGAGCGGCCTTGCCGATCTATGTCGTTTTCTTCGCAACGATCGCATTTTGCATCTTTTTTCCCGAGGTCGTCTTGTGGATACCCAAGCACGTGCTCCCGGCTTCGGTCGGCTGCTTCCAAAATCCAAACGGGACCGGACTTATTTGCCATTAGGATCGCGTCATGCCAGCCATCGAAAGCACGCTTACGCCGAAACTCAAGGCGCCTCCCGGCACCTGCGACACGCATATGCACATCTATGATCCCAAATATCCAAAGGCGCCGACGGCCAAGATCGATGCGCCCGCGGCGCCCGTCTCTGCTTACCGGAGGATGTGCGAGCGCCTCGGCATCGAGCGGAGCGTCGTCGTGCAGCCATCGACCTACGGCAAGGACAATCGCTGCACGCTGGAAGCGGTCGCCACTATGGGCCGGAATGCACGCTGTATCGTCGTCGTCGATGAAACTGTCAGCGATGCCGAACTCGATCGGCTGACCAGGCTTGGCGCGCGCGGCATTCGCTTTTTCATGTTGGCGGGCGCGCCGCTGCCCTGGGATATCCTCGAGACTATGTCGGCCCGCGTTGCGCCATTCGGCTGGCACGTGCAGTTGCAGCTCGATGGCCGTGACCTGCCCGAGCGTGCCGCAATGCTAAAACGGCTCGTAAGCACACTGGTGATCGACCACGTCGGAAAATTCCTTGAACCGGTCCCGCTCGACCACCCGGGATTTCGCACGCTTCAAGGACTCGTTGATAGCGGTCGTACCTGGGTCAAATTGTCGGCACCCTATGAGGTCTCGAAGGTAGGACCGCCGAACTACGACGATGTCGGCAAGCTCGCCAAGGCATTGGCCAAAGCCGCGCCGGAGCGAATGTTGTGGGCTACAAATTGGCCGCATCCCACTCCCGGCGTGCGGGTGCCGGACGATGCCTGGATGCTCGACATGCTCCTGGATTGGATTCCCGACGAAGCCGCGCGCAATAAGACGCTGGTCGATAATCCGGCACAACTCTACGGCTTTTAGGAGATTACGGCTCAAAATGCGGCCGGTATCCCTTTTGCGCGGCCTCGATGCGGCCCGCAAAGGGCAAGCCGACATGCCCCGGAAACACCAGCGCACCGCTTGAGGCGCAATAGTCGAGCACCTTGCGCCGGCTGACCTTTGCCTGTGCCGCATCGGAATTTTTCGGGAAATTCCAGTCGGGATAGTAGACCTGCAACAGATGGTGCCACACGTCGCCAATGAAAGCGGCGCGCTTGCCTTTGCTCTCCAGCTTGAAGAAGACGTGACCGGGCGAGTGGCCGGGCGCCGAATCGATCTCAATAAAGTCGTTGAGCCGGTACGGGCCGCCGCTGACGAGATCGGCGCGGCCGTGCTCGAGGATCGGCACGACACACTCTCGGAACGTGCCGAGCTCCGCCGGTCCCTCCTTCGGATCGGCGTCGACCTTCGAGAAGTAGTCGACGTCCGGCTTTGAGAACACGTAGCGGGCATTGGGAAATGTCGGGACCCATTTGCCGTCCTTCTGCTGCGTGTTCCAGCCGACATGATCATGATGCAGGTGCGTACACATCACCAGATCGATTTCCTCCGGGCGCGCACCAGCGGCGGCGAGCCGTTCGAGGTAAGGCACATTGAGCATGTGCCAGAATGGCCGGCCTGGCTTGGCTTTATTGTTGCCACAACAGGAATCGATCAGGATCTTCTTGCCGCCGACCTGCAGCAGCCAGCTGTGGACGGCGAGCCTGATCAATCCCTTGTCAGCGTCGTAGTGATGCGGCGCCAGCCACGATTTGTGTTCGGCCATGTGCGCATCGGTAAACTCCGGAAAGATATCCTTCAGCGGATAACTCGGAAGATTGGTCTCCTCGACACGCGTGATCGTGGCATCGCCTATACTGAACACCGGCACCTCCGTTTGTATTTATTTTTTCGGCAGGAATTCGTTGGTGAAAGTTGACGCAAAATCGACTTCCGCTGGACCCTTCGGCTGGAGATAGGCGAAGGTGCCGCGCGCCTGGGCTTCAGCTATGTGGCCGTCTCGCGTCCAGATTTGGCTCACAGTTTTGTATGCTTCCGCATTGGTCTCCGGCGTCATGCTTGGATATTCCTTGGCCATAATCGTCATGCCGCGCTTAGGATCATCCTTTAAAATCTTCTGCGCCTCTGTAAATATCTGCGAAACTTTGCGGAGCATGTCCGGGCGTTCTTTCATGATGTCCGGATGGGTGGCAAGCGTCATGAATAGAATGTCGCGGAATTCGGGAATCTCGCCATTCATCATGTTGAGATAGATCTTGCCCTTTCCCGATTGCTGCACGAGTACGCCGGCCGGCTCAAAAGGCAAAGCGGCGTCGATAAGATCCTTCTGGAATGCAGCGACGTAGGACGGAGCTTCGGCACCTAGATAGGCTGTCGAGATATCGCCAGGCAGCGTAAGGCCATATTTCTTTGCCAGCACACCGAGCATTTTTTCACCGGAGCCATTGGCCGAGGGCATCGCCACGCGCTGGCCTTTCAGCTTCTTTATCTTGTCAGCCACACTGAGTTTTTCCGATCCAGCCATCAGCTTGTCGCTCGCAATCACGTTATTGACCGGGCGATTGGCGATATTGAAGAAGGCGACGATCCGTTTGCCCTGCACCGCGACGGTAAGGACGTGTTCATACGACAGGATGCCGACATCGGCTTGTTTGGTAAGGACAGCTTGGAGAGCGAGGGGACCGCCCTGCACGTAAGAGATCTCGGGTTCCAGGCCGTATTTCTGGAACAGCTTCTCCTGCACCGCGACGTAGAGCGCCCCGGAATAGTAGCCGTGGCCGATATTGGTGATTTTCACGGTCTCAGCAGACGCCATACTCGCGAAAATCGTCGCCGTAGCGACCGCCGCCGATTTCAAGAACCTCATCTCGCGTCCTCCCGATTATTCCTTGTTCAGCGGCCGACGATCCGCCATCGCTCCATGCGATGCTGCACGATTTCAACAAGGAAATTAAGTGCAACGGCAAGTAGTGCGATCACGATCAGCACAGCGAAGACCCCCGCGGAATCGAACTGCGAGCCTGAGAACTGCACGAGGTAACCGAGACCACGGTTCGCGGCGATCATTTCGCCCAGCACGGCCCCGATCAGCGCATAGGGCACAGAGATTTTGAGCCCCGCAAAAACCCACGACATGGCCGAGGGGATGATCACCTTGGCAATGACCTGCGCGCGCGTCGCTTTCATGAGCCGCGCGGAATCGATCAGGTCCTGGTCAACCTCGCGAACGCCGGCATAAGTGTTGAGGAAAACCAGAAACAGGACGAGGACCGCCGCAAGCGCGATCTTGGATTCAATGCCTAGTCCAAACCACAACACGAATAGCGGCGCCAGCGCGACCTTGGGCAAGGCATTGAGCGCGTTGAGATAGGGATTGAGCAGCCGGCTGGTGAAGGGCGAGACGCCAAGCCAAATTCCGAGAATGAGGCCCCCAACAGAGCCGACCAGAAAGCCCATGAGGGTGGCGTAGATGGTCGCCCACATGTGCAGAAACAGCGAGCCGTCGGCGATCCACCCCATCAATCGCGTACCGACGTCGAGCGGATTGGAAATGAAGAAATTGTCGACCAGCCGGCCCGACGCACCTTGCCATAGCAGCAAAAGCGTTATGCCCAGCCCCACCTGACAGGTCACCATAAAGCCGCTGCCGAGGCCGCGTGTCGCAGCATTCGCAGCATCATCACGCAGACTCGTTGGCACGGCGTCGGCATCAGGCGAGGTCATACACGTTCCTCATGGTACTCGACGCGTAAGCGCTCCCACAGTGTGTCGTAAAGTTCCTTGAACGCGTTGGTGAACCGTACATTGAGAACGTCGCGCGGGCGCTTGAGCTCTATGCGCTGCTCGAGCGCCACCATGGCCGGACGGCGGGTACAGACCACGACGCGGTCGGCAAGCGTCACTGCCTCCATCAAATCGTGGGTGACCAGCACCACAGTCTGTCCGGTTTCGGTGGCGAGCTTGAGCAGCAAGTCATGCATTGCGAGCTTCAGCTGTGCGTCAAGCGCAGCGAACGGTTCGTCGAGCAGCGCGGTCTCGGCCCCGTAGAGCAGCATGCGCGCAAGGCACGCACGTTTGCGCATGCCACCTGACAGCTCATGCGGATAGCGGTGTGCGAAGCCGTCGAGGCCGACATGTTTGATAACCTGGTCGGCGCGCTCGGCGCGCTCGGATTTCGCCACGCCGGCAAGTTCGAGCGGGAATGCAATATTGTCGCGTACGGTGCGCCACGGCAGCAAATTGTCCTTCTGCGTCATGTATCCGACATCGGTGTTCACATCCGACACCTGCGCGCCTTTGTAGGCGATCGACCCGCTCGAAGGCGTGTAAAGGCCAGCGATCATGTTGAGCAGGGTCGACTTGCCGCACCCGCTCGGCCCGATGACGGCGACAATTTCCTTTTGCGCGATGGTGAGGCTGATATCTCGAACCGCGTCGACCAATTCTTCCTTCTTTCGGAACGTCTTCGAGACATGCCGCAGGTCGATCATGGCTGCGCCTCTAGAAGATCGACCGCTGGTGGCCACCATCGACGTCGATATTGGCACCGACGATAAACGCGGCGCGATCAGAGGCAAGGAAGGCGACCGCTTTCGCGATATCCTCCGGCGTTCCCCAATGACCGAGCGGCACCTCGGCGCCCCACTTGCTTTCCTGCTGTTCGAGGCTGCGGCCGTAGTAGACCTCGTTGTGCAATGTGAGACTTTCGGTCAGCGGGCTTCTGATACGGCTGGGGCACACCGCATTGACGAGAATGCCGTGAGGCGCCAGCTCATCGGACAACGATTTCACGAAGGCGTGCTGCGCGGCGTTGATCACCGTCGACGCGATGGCGTTGGCTTGCGGCACCTTGCCCGCCTGCCCAATGACGACGATGATCCGGCCGCCTCCGCGTTGTTTCATCACCGGCACCACGCGACGCGCCAGTTCCCAGGCGCCGAGAACCTTGGTCTGGAAGTGACGCTGTAGCGCCTCACTCGTGATCTCATCGAGGCGGCCAGGTAAATGCGTGCCCGCATTACTTACGACGATATCTATGCCACCGCAGGCTTTGGTGACGTTGTCGACGAGCGCGGCGATATCGGCCGGCTTACAGACATCAGCGACAAAGCCTTTGGCCTCTGCCGATTTGACCGCGGCTACCGCTCTGTCGAGCCTGGCCTTGTCGCGTCCGCAAATGGCGACCTTACAGCCCTCCGTCGCGAGCATCTGCGCAATGGCCAACCCGATGCCGCTGGTGCCGCCGCTGATGAGTGCAACTTTGCCCGTCAATCCAAGCTGCATGCCATTTCACCCGAATACGTAGCGGTGATAGCCGCCATCGATGCTCACCGCGCTGCCGGCAACGAATCCGGCACAATCTGAGACGAGGAATGCGACGAGATCGGCAACCTCGTCCGGCCGACCGGTGCGGCCGAGCGGATTTGCGCGCGTGAACCCTGCCGACGCTGTCGCACGGTCGACGCCGCGCTCGCGCATCTCCTTGTGGATCAGCGATGCAAGCAATTCGGATTCGATATATTGCGGGCATACCGCGTTGACGCGGATATTGTCGCGCGCGACTGAATCCGCCACCGACTTGTTCAGCGCCATCAGTGCGGCATTTGTGACACCGGACGGGAACCGGTCCGGATGCGGGTGGCGCGCCGCCTGGCCCACAATATTGACGATGCGTCCGTCGCGCTGCGCCTTCATGGTGGGCAGCACTGCTTTTATCATCGCGAAAAACCCGAAGACCTTGTCGCGCAGCTGCCGCTCGAGAATGTCGAGCGTTGTGCTTTCAACCGTTCCACGCAGGTGAGTGCCGGCATTGTTGACGAGAATATCGATGCGGCCGAATTCTCGGAGCACCATGTCGATGAATGTCCTCACTGCATTTTCATCGGTGACGTCTGTCGGCACGCCCAGCACGCGGCCCTTTGTCGCCAATTCAGCTACCGCGGCGTCAAGCTGCGCGGCGTTTCGACTGCAAATTGCAACCGCGCATCCTTCTTCCAGCAGCACTTGCGCCACCGCCTTGCCGATGCCGCGCGAGGCGCCAGTGATCACAGCAACCTTGCCGCCAAGGCCGAGCTGCATTGCGTTCCTCGTTTTATTGTTGCATTGCCGCCGCGAGCGATACTCTATGCTGTGTCTGAGGGCGTCAACGGGAGAGTGAGATGGATTTGGGAATCAAAGGCCGCCGCGCAATCGTCACCGGTGGCTCGAGCGGCATCGGCTTCGAGACCGCACGGCAATTCCTCGAAGAAGGCGCGCGCGTACTTATTACCGGCCGCAATCAGCAGAAACTTGAAAAGGCACGCGATGATCTGGCCAAGCGCACTGGAGGCGAAGTGCATGCGGCAGTCGCCGACATGACGAAAGAATCCGACATCGCGAAAATGGTGGAGACCGCGAAGCAGAAGCTCGGGGGCGTCGACATCCTCGTCAACAACGCCGGCCAGATGTATTCGGGCCGCTTTGCATCAATCAAGGACGATGAGCTCAAGACGCAGCTCGAAACCAAACTTTTCGGTTTCATGCGCGCCATCCGGGCTGTCTATCCGATGATGAAGGCGCAGAAGTGGGGCCGTATCGTCAACACGATCGGCGGTGCCGGCAAAGAGCCTGACCCTTACATGTTCGGCAGCGCCATGACGAATAGCGCGTTGCTGAACCTGACCAAATCGCTTTCCGAGGAATTCGGCGAAGACAACGTGTTGGTCAACGCCATCTGTCCCGGCTGGGTGGCGACCGATCTCTGGGTGCGCAATACCGAAGGCATGAAGAAGGAATTCGGCGTCGCGTCCGAAGCGGAAGCGCGCAAGATCGCAGCGAAGAAAAACTCCCTCGGTCGCATGGGCAAGCCGGAAGAACTTGCCAACGCAACTGTTTTTCTGTGCTCGGAGCGCGCGAGCTACATCACCGGCGTGGCGGTGAATCTGGATGGCGGCCGGTTGAAGGGTCTTTGGTGATTGATTCCGGGCTGCGTAATCAGGCCAACTTGCGCAGCAGCTTCGCAACCTGCCGCTGCTCGTCCGCGGTCAGCGGGCCTAAAGTAGCGGCGGTTATGTCGGCAGCGACCAGCATGGCGGCTTCGGTCACTTGCCGTCCACGATCGGTGAGCGCAACCGCGCGGCGCCGCCGATCCTTCGGATCGTTGAGAGCGGTGAGAAAACCGCGCAAGTCCAGCCGATCAACAACACCCTTGATGGTCGCGGCGTCGAGATAAATCAGCCTTCCGAGATGGTTCTGCGAGCACGGGCCGACCTCATAAAGTTTGGCAAGCGCGGCGAATTGTGTCTGGGTCAAACCCTCGATCATGCGCGACATAAAGATTGATGTGTGGCGCTGCATTGCGATGCGCATCAGAAAGCCAACCTGGTCGTCGAGCACATAGCGCCCCTGCTCCGACGGATCGGCCTGGGCCGCCACGACTTTCAGTTTTTCCCGCCCCAGTGTCTTCATGTCCTCGTCCTGCTCAACCGAGCCATCCTATACCGTGAGATAGGTCCTTTGCACATCCAGGTTGGTATCAAGTTGGGCGACCGAACCCTGCCAATGAATCTGACCCTTTTCCAACACATAGACGCGATCGGATACCAGCCGGGCAAAATGAATATTCTGTTCTGACAGCAAAATCGACAACCCTTGTTGCTTCAACGCGATGATCGTGTGTGCCATCTGCTCGACGATGAGCGGCGCTACGCCTTCCGAGGGCTCATCGAGCAGCACCAGCAGCGGGTTGCCCATCAGCGTGCGCGCCACGGTGAGCATCTGCTGTTCGCCACCGCTCATGCGCCCGCCGAGGCGGTCCGGCATCTCGGCAAGGTTGGGAAAAAGCGTGAACAACTGCTCCGGCGTCCAGGACGGGGCCGGCTTGCCATCGGCGAACCGCCGCGGGGGCTGGCGTCCGACGTCGAGATTTTCCATCACGGTCAGGTCGACAAAGATACGGCGGTCTTCCGGGGTAAAGCCCAGGCCGCGACGCGCGATCTCAAAGGGTTTGCGGTTTGAAATATCCTCACCGTTGAAGCGGACCATGCCCTGGCGTTGCGCCATGAGACCCATGATCGCCTTCATCGTTGTGGATTTACCGGCGCCGTTGCGCCCCATCAGCGCTACGACTTCGCCGCGACCAACTTCAAAACTGAGGTCGTAGAGGATGCGCGCCGCCCCGTACCAGGCGCTCATGCGTTCCACCGTGAGCATTGCTTCGCTCATGGCGCCGCTCCAGCGAAGGTCTTGCCGGTGCCGAAATAGACTTCGCGCACTTGCGCATTATCGCGGATCGAGGCGGCATCGCCATCGGCGATCAGTCGTCCCCGCGCCAACACAATGATCCGATCGGCAAAGGCGAACACGACGTCCATCGAATGCTCGGTGAACAGAACCGAAATTCCACGTTCCACCACAAGCCGCTTGACGAGTGCAATGAGGTCGTTGCGCTCTCGTGGTGCCATGCCAGCCGTAGGTTCATCCATCAGCAAGAGGCGCGGCTCATTGGCGAGGGCGATGGCGAGTTCGACACGCTTGACGTCGCCATAGGCGAGTTCACGGCTCGGGCGCCCGGCAGCCTCGCGCATGCCAACCTGTTCGAGAAGATCAAGCGCACGATCGCGATGCAAACCCGCCGATGCCCGCCAAAAGTGATAAATCTCGTGCGCGTGCGAAATCAGCGCCATTTGCACGTTTTCGATGACCGTCATCGAACCGAAAGTCGCGGCGACCTGGAAAGTCCGGCCGACCCCGAGCCGCCAGATCTCGCGCGCCTCGAGCCCGGCAATGTCGCGGCCTGCGAATAGAATCTCACCCGAATCCGGCTCGAGCTGCCCATTGATCATGTTGAAGCAAGTCGACTTGCCGGCGCCGTTGGGGCCGATCATGGCGAGAAACTCGCCTTGCGCGATCTCGAAGCTGACGTCATTGACCGCGCGCACGCCGCCGAACGTTTTTGACAACGAGCGGATCGCGAGCACACTCATGATTTCACACCTGACTTGCGCCAGAGCGACGAAAACGCACCAACAATTCCCTGCGGAAAAGCCAGCACAAGCAACAGAATGATGAGGCCAAGCAGTGCCCGCCAATATTCGGTCTGCCGCATCACCGTGTCCTGCAGCGTAGCAAACACTGAAGCCCCGACGATCGGGCCGGTGAGCGTCTGGATGCCGCCGAGCAGCACCATAACGAGGCCGTCGATCGAGCGGCTGACATGGATCGTCTCAGGCGAGATCGAGCCTTTGGCAAACGCGAACAATCCGCCAGCAATGCCGCAGACACAACCGGCGATGGCAAACCCGAGCCAATGAACACGTTTGACGTCGATGCCGATGGCCTCGGCGCGAAGCACGGAATCGCGGCCAGCACGCATGGCGTAGCCGAAGGGCGCAAACAAGAAGCGGCGCAACAACAGCACGCCGACAACGGCGAGGACCAGGGTGAGCAGGTAATAGACCCATGCCTTGTCGAATGGCGGCGGCGGCCAAACGCCGATCACGCCGTTGGAACCACCAGTCAGCGCCTCCCATTGGAACACCAGGGCCCAGACGATCTGAGCAAAGGCAAGCGTCAACATGGCGAGATAAACGCCCGATAGCCGCACGGCGAACCAGCCGAACAACAGCGCGCCGCCGAACGCGACCAGCGGTGCCGCAAGCAATGCAATTCCCATCGGTACGGCCAACCATTTGACCAGCAGGGCCGCTCCATAGGCGCCAAGGCCGAAATAGGCAGCGTGCCCAAAGGAATGCATGCCGCCGGGGCCCATGATGAAGTGCAGTGAGGTCGCGAATATCACCGCGATCAATACATCGATGCCAAGAATAAGAAGGTAAGGCGACGTCTGCGCAAGGAGCGGCAGACATAACAGCACCACAAGCACCACCGCGCCAAGCGCTTTAAGCGCGGGCATCGCGGCACGGATGGGATCTTCCGGCTCGGCAATCGAACGTACAAAGGCTTGCGGCCGGCCCAGCAGACCGTAAGGCCGTACGATCAGCACCACCGCCATAACCAGGAATTCGGCGACCAGCGTGAGTTTGGAAAAATTGACGGTCATGAACCCGAAATCAACGACGCCGATTCCGATACAGACGGCTTTCACTTCTGCGATGATCACGGCTGCAAGATAGGCGCCCGTGATCGAGCCCATGCCACCCACGACAACGACGACGAAAGCATCACCGATCGCGACCAGATCGGTGGCAAGGTTGGCGGGTTCTCGCGCGACTTGCAGCGCGCCGCCGAAACCGGCGAGCGCCGCACCAAGTGCAAACACCGAGGTGAACAGGACGGCCTGATTGACACCGAGGGCGCTCACCATTTCCCGATCTTGCGTGGCTGCGCGTACCAAACGACCGAAGCGCGTGCGTGCGAGCGAGAAATGCAGCACCAGCAACACCAGTGGGCCGATGACGATCAGGAACAGGTCGTAGCTCGGCAGCTGGCGTCCAAGCACCTCAATTGACCCCCGCAATCCCGGCGCGCGCGGACCCAACAGGTCCTCGGGGCCCCAGATCCAAAGCGTGGCGTCGTTGATCACCAGCACCAGCGCGAAAGTAGCAAGGAGTTGAAAGAGCTCGGGCGCGCGATAGACACGGCGCAACAACACGATTTCGATCAGTGCGCCAATCACACCGACGATGAGAGCGGTGGCGACGATACCGCCCCAGAATCCCAAAGCACCGCCAATATAAGTTGCAAATGAATAGGCGATGTAGGTCCCCAACATATACAGGGACCCATGGGCGATATTGATGATGCGGGAAACGCCAAAGATCAGTGACAATCCGACCGCGATAAAGAATAGGCCGGAGGCAGTGGAAAGCCCGTTGAGCGCCTGAAAGAAGAATGCACTGAAGGTCATTTAATGCTCGCCGCAGCCCCGCTTACCCTCTTCTTGCGGAAGAGGGTAAGCGAGTACGTGACGATGCATCAATTCGTTTCTGTCGGCCGCAGCTTCCTGACCTCTGCATCGCTCGGCAGCATCGAGGCGCCGTCGACATATTTGAAGTCGGCCATCGTCCCCTTGCCATTCTCAAGCGCGATTTTGCCGACATAGGCGCCCATCGTGGCCTGATGATCGCTGGCGCGATAGATGAACGGCCCGAACGGACTGTCGACTTTGAGGTCCTTGAACGCTTCGACCAGCTTTTCGGTATCGGTCGATTTCGCCTTGGCGATGCCGGCCGCGATCGACTTGATGGTGACATATCCGACCACCGAGCCGAGACGCGGATAGTCGTTGAATTTCTTCTGATAAGCGGCGACGAAGGCCTGATGCGCCGGAGTCTTGATCTTGTCCCAAGGATAGCCGGTCACTGTCCAGCCGACAGGAGCCTCGTCCTTGAGCGGATCGAGATATTCGGGCTCGCCCGAAAGCAGGCTCACCACTGTACGATTCTTGAACACCCCGCGGGTGTTGCCCTCGCGCACAAACTTGGCGAGATCGCCGCCGAACAGCACGTTGAAGATAGCGTCCGGCTTGGCATCATCAATCGCTTGCGCCACCGCGCCGGCGTCGATCTTGCCCAGCGGCGGGGCCTGCTCCGTGACAAATTCAACATCCGGCTGCGCTTTTTTCATCAGCGTCTTGAAGTTCTCCGCCGCCGACTGGCCGTACTCGAAGTTTGGATAGACCAGCGCCCATCTCTTTTTCTTGGCGGCGGTGGCTGCCGGCATCAGCATCGCCGTCTGCATATAGGTCGTGGCGCGCAGGCGATACGTGTACTTGTTGCCGTTTTGCCAGGTGATCTTGTCAGTCAGCGGCTCAGCGGCGAGGAAGAAGACTTTCTTCTGGCCCGCGAAGTTCGTCACCGCGAGGCCAATGTGCGAAAGGAACGTGCCGGCGATCATCACAACGCCTTCCCGCGTCACCAGCTCTTCGGCAACGCGCACGGCTTCGCCCGGGTTGGCGCCATCGTCGCGCGAAATCAATTCCAGCTTCTTGCCGAGCACACCGCCCTTGGCGTTGACCTCTTCGAGGGCCAGATCCATGCCCTTCTTGTATGGGTCAAGGAAGGCAGGCTGCGCCTTGTAGCTGTTGAGCTCGCCAATCTTGATGGTCTGCTGCGCTGACGCCTGTGACGCGAAACCGGCAAGGCCGGCGGCGAGCGCGAGAGTGAACACGTGACGCGTAGGTCTCATGACTGAAGCTCCCTGCGTGACGGCTGACCGCTGTCCTGATGCGGCGCCGCGAGTGTCAACGTTCTGTCGCCTCCGGCGGGCGAACTTGTTTGTACGCAAATAGTCCGTCCGCATCCCGGCGCTTGTCAAGCCAAGCCATGGCAGCGCGACGGCTACCGCGCGACCTATCCCGTGGGTTTATCGCGGAAGCGGTCCATCAGCGGCTTGTCCTGGCCGCCGTCGATTTCAATCATCGTGCCGTTGACCATTTCCATCAACGGCGAGGCCAACATAACGACGAGGTTTGCAACCTCTTCGACCTCGGCGATGCGGCCCATAGGGATGGAGGCGGGTGCCAGCTTGTCGGCCTGCTCATATGAAATCTTCATGTCGCGCGACATTGCCTTGACCAGTCCGGCCCAGCGCTCAGTCCGCACCGGGCCTGGATTGACCGCGACAAAGCTGATGCCATTCTTGCCGTACTGCCCTGCGAGCGAGAGCGTGAGGTTCTGCCCTGCGGCGTTGGCCGCCCCCGGGCAGATTTCCCAATAGGACGGCTTCACCCCGTCATTGCCGATCAGATTCACAACGCGTCCCCCTCCCTGCTTGACCATGATCGGCAATGCGTAGCGCAGGCAGCGCACATAGCCCATGAACTTGAGTTGAAGCCCCTTCTCCCAATCATCTTCAGTCAGATGCTCGATGACCCCGCCGGCCGCCGAGCCGGCGTTGTTGACCATGATATCGATACGGCCGAACGCCTTGGCGCCTTGCTCGATGAAGTTTTTCGCGTCGGCGTCTTTGCGCAGATCAGCGGGGATAGCCACGATCTTGCGCCCTGTTTCCTTGGCGATCTCAGTGGCCACGGCTTCGAGCGGTTCTTTGCGCCGGGCACAGATCGCAACATCGACACCTTCTTTGGCCAACGCGCGGGCGATGCCCTTGCCAATTCCTTCGCTGCCGCCGGTAACCAGCGCGGTCTTGCCCTTCAGCTTGAGGTCCATCGCTTCCTCCGGGTTCTACTTTGACGGTTTGTGCGCAAGCCAGCGTCCGGCCTCCGCCGCGGCAAACAGATCGGCCAATGCAGCATTGAATGCGGCCGGCTCTTCGGTCGGGACATTGTGGCCGGTGCGCGGGATCATCAGTAAGCCGGCGGTCGGCACCGTACGCTTGAGAAAAACACTGCCATCGATGCAGGGCTCATCCTCGTCGCCAACGACAATCAGCAGCGGCACGGAAAACTTCTTCAGGGCCGTTTCCATCTCCCACAACGTCGGCCGCTTGAGCTGAAGATTGAACATGGTCTGCGCGTGACCTTCGGCAGAATGTTCAGACAACATGCGCGCGAATTCCGCGTAGCCGCGCGGATCCTTGTTTTTCTGCGCCTGACGCATCGGGGCATCGGCATATTTCGCCGCCGCTGATGCGATGCCCTCCTTGGCAAACATCTTGCCGGTCTCGGCAGCCAGGGTTTTCATTTCCTCGCGTTTCTTGACGTCCGGGGTCGAGCCCCAACCGCAGCCGGCGGCAACCACCGAAATACAACGCGATGGCGCATGGATGCCGACGTGCAACGCGGTGTAAGCACCCATCGAATGGCCAACCACGTGTGCCTTGTCGACTTTCAGCGAATCCATCACCGCGCCGACGTCATCGCGCGCGATGTCCTGACTGTATTTTGCGCCATCGGATGGCACGTCAGAGGGAGGGTAGCCGCGCTGGCTGTAGGTAATGCAGCGATGCGCGCGGGAGAAGAAGCGCATCTGCATCTCCCAGGTGCGATAGTCGCCTGCATATTCGTGGACGAATATCACCGGTGAGCCGCTGCCGGCTTCTTCGTAGTAGAGCCGCGTCCCGTCTCGCGCGGTGATGTGCGGCATCACGCCCTCCGGCTACACACGATCGATTATTTGCACACAAATGAAAGCGGAGTAAAGTCACGCTCGCCTTCAAGCCACGTGACGCGCAAGATCACGGTTTGAACGACCACGAGGGGGAATTTGTCCATGTCTAATTTGTCTCGACGCGGCCTTGCTGCGTTCGCCGCAGCCTTGGCGATTGCAACGAGTGGAATTGTGTCGGTCCCGGCGCACGCGCAACAGAAACCGGTGATCAAGGTCTCCAGCCTCACGCTGCCGGTGTTCAACCCGCTGGTGTGGAACATCATGAAGGCGCAGGGCTTCGACGCGAAACATGGTTTTGAGCTGGATATTCACGCTTACCCGTCGATCGCGGCGTTCTATGCCGGCTTTGCCACCGGCGAAACCGACGTGCTGATCGGCGGCCCGACAATCCTGCAAAAACTTTACCAGGAGGGCGTGCCGGTTCGCATCATCGGTACGGGCTTCACGCTTGCCGATCTCGTCATCTTCACCAAGAACGACCAAATCAAGTCGCTGGCCGACTTGAAGGGCAAGCAACTCGCAATCGACATGGGCGGGTCGCAGTTCCAGGTCACCAAGATGTACGCGGCGGCGAAAGGACTCGACCTGGGCAAGGACATCATCGTGGTCAATGCCAACTTCGCGGTCGCTCGCGCCCAGCTCGAGGCTGACCGGGTCGATGCCGCATTGGTCATCGAGCCTTTGGCAAGCATCATCCTCAAGCAAAATCCGGACTGGAAGGTGATCTTCAATGGCGCGCAAGGCTGGAAAGAGATCAGCGGACAGGACGGATGGGAAATCGTGACGGCGATGCGCGCCGACGCGATCGCAAAAAATCCAAACGCGCCAAAAATGCTGATCGCAGCGTTACAGGACGTCGCCAAATTCCTGCAGTCGAACACTGCCGAAGCCGACAAGATCGCCAACGAAACGCTCAAGCTCCCGCCGGGCATTCTGACCGCCGCTCTGGCGAGCAAGCGCCTGCAAATGGTGATTGAGCCTGCCTGGGAGCCGGCGACCCGCAAGACTATCACCGATATGATGGAGCGCGCGGTGAAGGCCGGATTCTACGAAAAGATGCCGGACGAGAAGATCATCTATGCCCCATGAGGAGTTGCGGGAGTCTGTCCCAGTACTGACCTTTCCGCGTCAGACTCTCGTTTCCCTTCTGGTCTTCGCCATCGTCTGGGAGACGCTGTCACACTTGGCGCCGTATCTCGGGATTCCGCCATTCGCCATCCCCAGTTTCGTGCGTATCGCGCGAAGTTTCACGACCATAACGCCGATCGACATCGCGGTGACGTTGGCGCGCGTGATCGCCGCTCTCCTCGTATCGTTCGTACTGGGCCTCGCTTTGGCGATGGCCATGTACCGTTCGGATTCGCTCGATAAATACCTGCATCCGATGATCCGCCTGCTGATGGCGGTGCCAGTGGTGTCGTGGATCTTGTTTGCGGTGCTGTGGTTTCCCGGCGTCGAATTCCGCATCGGCTTTGTGCTGGTGGTGGTGTGCGGCCCGGTGTTTCTGATCGATACGCTTGACGCCATGCGAGGCGTGCCGCGCGACTTGCGCCATATGATGCAATCATTCCGGCCAACGACCTGGCAGTTTTTCCTCAAGCTGATGCTGCCGGCGATCGTGCCGACAATCTTCACCAGCTGGAAGGTCAATATCAGCCTGGCAATCCGCGTCGTCACTATCGCAGAGCTGGTCGGTGCCGTGACCGGCATCGGGCATCAACTGTCCGTGGCACAGGAACTCTTCTCTGTCGCCGACGTGTTCGCCTGGACGCTGGTGCTGGTCGCACTGTTGTTCTTGCTCGAAGCAATGGTCGCGCGCGCCGAAGCGCGCGTGTTGCGGTGGCGCGCATGACCGGCCCACCACCTATCGAAGTGCGCGGCCTGCGCAAGGTGTTCCGCCAGACCACCACCGGGCAGTCCGTCGTGGCGATCGATCGTCTCGATCTCGCCATTGCTCCACGCGAAGTGGTGGCAATCGTCGGCCAAACCGGCTGCGGAAAGTCTACATTTTTCGATCTGATGATCGGGCTGGAGGCGCCGAGCGAAGGTCTGATCCACATCGGGGACAAGAGCCCGCATGCCGACTTCGACCTTTTCCGCGGCAGGATTGCAACCGTGTTCCAGCAGGATCGATTGCTGCCCTGGCGCTCTGCACTCGATAATGCCCGGCTTCCGCTCGAGCTCATTGGCTTGCCGGAGAAAGAGCAGCGCGAGCGCGCGCTGACATGGCTCAACCGGCTGGGCCTCGGCCAGTTCACCAATGCCTACCCGCACGAATTGTCCGGCGGCATGCGCCAGCGCGTTGCCATCGCGCGCGCGTTCGCGGTCGAACCCGACATTCTGCTCGCTGACGAAGCCTTCGGGCACCTCGACGAGGTAACGGCGGCAGAACTCCGTGACACGTTTCTCAAATTGGCGCGTGAGTGCGGCTCGACAGCGATCCTGATCACACACCAACTGGAAGAGGCGATCGGCGTAGGCGATCGCATTGTGGTGTTCGGCAAATCCGCCAAGCTGTTGGCGGATATCCATGTTGCAGACTGGCCGAAATCGAAATACCGGCTGCTGCGCGAAGCGATCCAGTCGACCTTGCAAAGCAACCGCCCCGATCCGCGGCTGACGCAAGCAGCAAACGCTCGCTCATCCCCGCGCAAGCGGGGACCCGGTAAGAAAGGCTCCACGTCCGGGCGCTAGCCTTCCGGATTCGCTTGCACAGCAATGCGCGGAGAGAACAGCCGCTAGATAAAAGCTTAGCTGCGCATGATCGCCTTCGCAGCATCGCCGACGGCCTCGACCGACATGTCGGTATCGAGGAAGCAGACGATCCGGCACGGGCATCCCTCGAGGCCTTCGTAGCGCCAGGGAAAAGCGCCGATCACACAACGTTTGCCCAACATCATCTCGATGTCGCCGCCGAGGTTTTCGGCATGCAACAGCCCTTCCTGAAAAGCCCAGCTGTGGAACGGAAACATATCTTGCCGCACTTTGCGGCCAGACTTTTTGTGCGTGAATTCAAAAGTGCCGAAAAAATCCGCCGGGGTTTTGCCGTGTTTCTTCGTGAACTCCTCGGCGAGATCCGGCCGCATCCGGCGGATCGACGTATTCATGGCGTGATCACAAGAGCCGCAATCCATTCCCCACCACCGTATCTTTTTCTTCAGCATCCAGTGCAACGTGTCGAGGTTCGGCCCGGGGTGATAGCAGAAGTATTTCACCAGATCCTGCTGCGGCTGCCCTTCGTAATGCTTGTGCCAGCCGGTGTGCAAAATGAGGATGTCGCCCTCGCGGATATCGGCACCGGTGCTTTCAATCATTTCAGGCGTAATCACAGCCCAGTCGTGCATGTGCTTTGAGATGTCGACAACCACGCCGCGGTTGACCAGATAATCGAGGGGTAACGAGGCCATATCGCCTTTGCGATTGTCGGTTGCATGCATGGCGCCATCGAAGTGCGTACCCACATGCAACGCCGTGTCGATGCGTTGCGCCACGATCATCTGCGTCTGCAGGTTTTGCGCGTAGTACATCTTGTTGCCGGCGTAGCCGACCCAACCGGGCGTATGCACATTCATGACGTGGGAGAGATCGACGATTTTCATCGCACGGGTCCTGTTGATTTCAATAGCGGTGCCTAATCGATCACAAGAGCCCGCGTAGCGCCAGATGTGCACCAAGCAGGAGCAGCCCGATGAAAAAACACAGCCGGAACGTTTCTTCTTTCACTCTCCCGCGGATGAGTTGTCCGAGCCCCATTCCGACAAGCGCTGCGGCAAGCGCGACCAGCGAGGGCCACGCAAGCGAGGTCCGCACCTGACCCGCGTAGGCAAGCGCCAAAGCAAGCGTGACGGTGGACACCGTGAATGACAGGCCGAGCGCCTGCACCAGTTTGTCGCGCTCGAATTCGAGGGATTGGATATAGGGCGTTCCCGGCATGACGAAGATACCAGTCGCCACTGTGATCGCGCCGGTCGCTGCGCCGATGAGCAATCCAAGCCAGGTCTCGGCGCGCCGTGGCACCGCAAAATGACCCTTGACCAGACCAAGTGCGGCATAAAATACGAGTGCCAACCCAAGCCACACCGTTGCACGCCCGCTGTCATCGTGCGGCAACAGCGCCGCACCGATGAAGGTGCCAATGCAGATGCCGGCAAGCATTGGCCATAGCCGGCGCGTCAGTGCCAGCAACCCGCCGCCGGCCGCCGCCTGCCAGATATTGGTGAGCAGCGAAGGCACGACAAGGATTGCGGCCGCCTGCGCAGGCGCCATGAGTAGCCCGAGCAACCCGATCGATACGGTCGGCAGGCCAAGGCCGATGACACCCTTGACGAAACCCGCCAGCAGGAAGGCGCCCGCGGTCGCCGAAAGAATTATCGCTGAGTCCACCCGGCGCCCTTTCCTAGGGCGGTGGACCTTGCGCAATACCGTGCGCGAAGACAATGCGGATAGCTGCAACCCTGGTTCTGATTTCCGCGAAGCCGCTTTGTTGGCGCGCCGCGCGGTTCGGTGCCATACTTTTCTGACCATCAATGGGCTGGAGCCGGGCCGAATGCCGGAGCTATTTGTCGCCAAAGCCGCGCAATTCCCTGACGGAGAACGTCGCATTGTCAGCCATGGCGCGCGCGAAATCGGCGTCTTCCAGTGGCAGGGCAAATTCTACGCCTACGAGAACCTGTGCGTGCATCAGGGCGGACCGGCCTGCGAAGGCATCATGATGCACAAGGTCGAGGACGTGATCGGCCCTGACCGCGGCTGGCTGGGCCAGAAGTTTTCCAGCGATGAAATGCATTTCGTCTGCCCCTGGCACGGCTACGAATACGATCTCAAGACGGGTGAATGCGCAGCCGACCGGAGCCTGAAGCTAAAAAGCTTCGAAGTCGTCCAGCGCGGGGAGGACATCTATGTCGTCGCAAGCTGAAACGATCGCACGCGCGGCCGGGCGCCCGAGCGACGCCGAGATCCAGAACATGCTGGCGAACGCCGTTCGGCTATACGCCGAGCGATCGGCCGAGCGGGACGGCGACCTGCCTGCCTTTCCGGCCGATGCGGTGACCGCAACCGACGTGATGGTGGCGGTCACGGCCATGCTCAAGGCCGTGAATTTGCAAGTGTTCGAGCTTGGCATGTGGCAAGCCTGGTCGGGGAGATAGTGCATGGATCTTCCCCTCAGCGATTTCCGTCGTATGGAGGTCGAGGAATTCGACACCAGCAAGCTGCTGGCCCATGCAACCAAACAGGCGACCGAGCGCGGTTACAAGAATTTTCCCATCGTCGACGTGGACTCGCACCATTACGAAAGCGAATCGATCGGAGAGATCCTCGACTACATGGAGGATCCAGTGCTGCAACAACTTGCACGCAGTGCGCGGCAGGCCAACGCCAAGAGCGTCGGCATGTTGCCGGCCGGCGTCGGTTACCAGGACATGGGCGGTCGCGTGATGCGCTACGCGGTGCGCGGCATGGAGAAGACTGAAGCCGGCGTGCAGCGCGATATCGCACTGACGCGCCGCTGGATGGATGCCATCGGGATCGATGTAGCGGTGATGTTTCCGACACCTATGCTTCAGCTCGGCCTGCACCCCCAAGTCGAAGTCGAGGTCGCGCTGGCGCGCGCCTATAACCGTTGGCTCACCGAGCGAGTATTGGCGCATGAGCCGCGTATTCGCTCGATGCTTTATTTGCCGTTCAATGACGCGGACGCCGCATTTCGGACAGTGCAGGAGTTCAGCCAAAACAAGGGCGTCGTCGGATTCATGGTGACCTCGGCGCGCTATCGGCCGGTGCACCACAATTCCTTCATGAAGACCTATGCGCTGCTGGAAGAAATGGGTCTGCCGCTTGCGTTCCACGCCGGTTACAATTGGAACGATCAGACCGTCGGCATGATGAACCGTTTCATCTCGGTACACGCCCTCGGCTTCGTGTTCTACAACATGGTGCATCTCGCCAACTGGATCACCAACGGCCTGCCCGAACGGTTTCCGAAGTTGAAGGTGCTTTGGGTCGAAAGTGGCCTGGCCTGGGTGCCGTTTATGATGCAGCGCTTCGACAACGAATACATGATGCGCTCGTCCGAGGCGCCCGCGCTGAAAAGGAAGCCGAGCGAATACATGCGCGATATGTATTTTTCATCGCAGCCGATGGAAATGACCGATATGGCAGCGCTCGAGCAGACGTTTCGTATGATCAAGGCGGAAACGCAGCTGCTCTATTCGTCAGACTACCCGCACTGGGATTTCGATCTACCATCGACCATCTACGATCTGCCGTTCCTGAACGAACAGGCAAAGCGCAGTATACTAGGCGGCAATGCGATGAAGCTGTTCAATCTCAAACTGCCGGCGCAAAAGCTGGCGCGCGTCGCATAAGCCGACTGAAGGGAGGAATAGAGTGCGCATACTTCTGGCGTTGATTTCGTCCGCGCTGCTAATGGCGCCGGGTGCCTTGGCGGAGGACGCCGCGGCCACCTACCCTAACAGGCCGATCAAGATCATCGTCTGTGTGCCGGCCGGCGGCGGCGTCGATACGGTGACGCGTATCGTTGCCGAAGGATTGCATCAAAGGCTCGGCCAGCCGGTGGTGGTGGAGAACCGAGCGGGCGCCGCTGGCAATATCGGCGCTGAAGTCGTGTTTACCTCCGATCCCGATGGCTACACGCTCCTGGCGGCCCAACCAGCGCCGCTCACCGTCAATCCGCTGTTGTACAAGAAAATGAATTTCGATCCGGCGCAGTTCGAACCCGTGGCAATCATGACCTCGATCGCCAACGTGCTTCTGGTGCGTCCGGATTTCCCGGCCAAGACCGCGCAGGAATTCATCGCCTACATCAAAGCCAACCCCGGGAAGGTCAACTACGCCTCACAAGGCATCGGTACGACTTCGCATCTGACGGCGGCGCTGTTCGAGCGGGTGATCGACACTAAATTGGTGCACGTGCCGTATAAGGGCACCGCCCCTGCGCTCAACGATATCATCGCCAGCCATGTCGACTTTATTTTTATGGAGCTTGCCTCAGCGATCAAACTCCACCAGGCCGGCAAGGCGCGCATTCTGGCCGTCGCCACCGACAAGCGCATCGCCAGCCTGCCGGATATTCCGACACTCGACGAGGCGGGGGTTAAGGGCTTCGAGTCCGGCACCTGGAACGCGCTTGCCGCGCCGCCGAAGACCCCTGCACCGGTGATCGCAAAGCTCAACAAGGCCGTGAACGAAGTGCTCCAGAGTCCCGAGGCGCAGGACCATTTCGCCAAGATCAACCTGCATGCCGCCGGCGGCTCACCGGCGGAGGCCGCCGCCTTTATAAAGAAGGAAACCGAGGTTTGGGGTGGCGTTATCAAGCACGCCCAAGTGGAGGCCCATTGATATCGTGATGACTTTCCACCGCTGGCACCGGGATTAAATGCGCCAATGCGCAGCGCCGACGTCGGTAAAATGCCGCTCTGTTATTGCCGACAGCACCGCCGACAAGGCATATAATGCACCGACCTCACCGGTGACACGGCCGGCAATCAATATTGCGTAAGGAGACGACCATGGACGAGAGAACGCGTGACCCCCTGCCGATCCGCGCTGAAGACATCAACCCGCGCTACAATTGGGGACGCGCCCTGCCGGCGCTCGGCATCATGGGCGTCGATTTCGAAGAGCGCGTCGATTATCGCCGGATGCACCGTTACCGGCTCGGCCGCGCCAAGCAGGTGCTGGAAAAGTCGGAATGCGGCGCACTGCTGGTGTTCGACGTCAACAATATCCGCTACCTCACCTCGACGAAGATCGGTGAATGGGAGCGCGACAAGATCTGCCGCTGGGCACTGCTCACCCGCGACAATGAACCAATCCTGTGGGACTTCGGTTCGGCGGCAGTGCACCACCGGCTCTACGCGCCATGGCTCAAGCCCGAAAACTGCAAGGCCGGGCTGTTGGGTCTGCGCGGGACCGTGCAGCCCTCATTCGGGCTAATGGCCAAGCACGCCAAGGAAATCTTCGGTCTGCTCAAGGATGCCGGTGTCGAGAAGATGCCGGTCGGCGTCGACATCATCGAGCCGGCCATGATGTTCGAATTGCAAAAGGCAGGCATGAAGATCGTCGACGGCCAGCAGATCATGCTGGAAGCGCGTGAAATCAAGTCGGCCGACGAAATCGCACTCTTGAACCGGGCCGCGGCCATGGTCGACGGCGCCTACCACATGATCAGCGAAGAGCTCAAACCGGGCGTGCGAGAAAACGACATCGTCGCCAAAGTGAACGAGTTCCTCTATCGCCACGGCTCCGACGACGTGGAAGCCGTGAACGCGATTTCCGGCGAGCGCTGCAATCCACATCCGCATAACTTCAGCGACCGCATGATCCGGCCCGGCGATCAGGCGTTCTTCGACATCCTCCAGTCGTTCATGGGATATCGCACCTGCTACTACCGCACCTTCAACGTCGGGCGCGCAACGCCTGCCCAGCACGACGCTTACAAGAAGGCGCGTGAGTGGCTCGATCGAGCCATCGAATTGATCAAGCCCGGCGTGATGACCGACGAGGTCGCGCGCGCGTGGCCGAAGGCGCAGGAGTTCGGCTTCCCGGATGAATTGTCAGCTTTCGGCCTGCAGTTCGGCCATGGACTCGGCCTTGCGCTGCACGAGCGGCCGATCATTTCGCGTGTGGTTTCACTCGAACACCCGACCGAGATCAGGGAAGGCATGGTGTTCGCGCTGGAAACATATTGTCCAGCGACAGACGGTTTCTCCGGCGCGCGCATCGAGGAAGAAATGGTGGTCACCGACAAAGGCTGTCGCGTTATCTCACTATTCCCCGCCGAGGAGCTGCCGATCAGCCATCGGTATTGAGAAAGCGTTTTCGCAGGCCGCCCGTCCCCGCGTAAAGCGGGGACGCAGCGATTCATTCGTGGATCCCGATTAGCGTCCACTAGAACGGAACTATCAATAGAAAGCGCACGTACCCTCGAGAGTCGCGGCGGTTATGCCAGGAATTCAATTCCATACCTGCCCGCAATCGCTTTGAAGTCCGCCGCCGGCCCGCCTCGTCCGGCTGCCGCCATTGCGTCCGTCGCCTCTTCGATGACGGCATCGAAAATGCCGCGCGACGAAAGTAGCGCAGCAATGGCTTCAGGACATCCCACCTCACGTGCCAACCGCGCTACCGCCGCGGCATCATGCGGATCGATGGTCCATTCCTGTCGTGGCCCACTCTGGGCGGAGATCATTTCG
>DAHUXA010000046.1 GCA_027307405.1 Hyphomicrobiales bacterium
GGCCTCACCTTCGATATCATGTCGACGTCCTTCTTCCTGTCGCGGCGTGCGCTCAAACCCTCGGCGAAATCGGGCATGCCGTCCTGGCAGGATCATTTGTTCATCGCGCTGGCACGGTCAGCGAGCGACGCGACCGACTTCTTCCAGATTCCGACGGGTCGAGTGGTGGAGGTTGGGACCCAGGTAACCGTTTAACGCAGGTCGGTCCGAGATTTCTATATAGTGCATTGATTTGTCTAAGAAAAATGGCAAAGACAATTTGCGGTTTTTGCATGGCTAATGGAGAGGGGCTGCGGAAATGGTAGTGCTGCGACCCCGGTCGCAGAGTTATAAGCCGCGTCCCAAAGTTTTTTGCATTGCAACAATTCCAGGTTCCCAATGTCTCATACTGTTGCTGCGCAGCCTGGCGGCACGCTTGCCGCCACTGTCGATACCGATGCGTCGATGAAGGTTGGCTTTTGGTCGCTAGCTCTCGGCAGTATTGGCGTCGTCTATGGCGACATCGGCACAAGTCCTCTGTACGCCTTGCGCGAGGCGGTCCTCGCGGCGACGGGAACAGGCAATCCAGTGAGCCAACCGATCGTTCTCGGCATACTTTCCCTGATCATTTGGGCGCTGCTGTTAGTGGTAACCGCCAAGTACGTGTTGATCCTGCTGCGCGCCGACAACAAGGGTGAGGGCGGCACGCTTGCTTTGATGGCGCTTGCGTCCCGCTCGCTCATGCGCCGCGGTGGCATTGTGATCCTGCTTGGGATAATCAGCGGCGCACTGTTTTACGGCGACGCCATTATCACGCCAGCACTCTCGGTTCTCTCAGCTATTGAAGGGTTGAAAGTTGTGACACCGGCGTTCGACGCCTACGTGGTGCCGCTCACGGTGCTCGTCCTCGTCATATTGTTTATGGTGCAGTCACGCGGTACCGCGAGCGTCGCCGCGTTCTTTGGTCCGGTCACGCTATTTTGGTTCTGCGCGATTGCCGGCGCCGGCATTTGGCATATCGGGCAAAATCCGGCAGTGCTGCTGGCATTCAATCCGTGGTACGGAGTGAGCTTCCTGCTTCATCACGGACTTGTCGGATTTTATACACTTGGTGCCGTTTTTCTGGTGGTGACCGGTGCGGAAGCGCTCTATGCGGATCTTGGCCATTTTGGCCGCGGTCCGATTCGCTTCGCGTGGCTGGTCGTCGTGCTCCCCGCGCTCACTGTCAATTATTTGGGGCAGGGCGCGTTGGTGCTCGCCGATCCGAAATCCGTCGAGAACCCATTCTTTCTGCTCTACCCGGACTGGGCGCTACTGCCGATGGTGCTGCTCGCCACGGCCGCTACAGTCATCGCGAGCCAGGCTGTGATCACCGGCGCATATTCACTCACGCGACAGGCAATCCAGCTCGGCCTTCTGCCGCGGCTGGAAATACGTCACACCTCGGAAGCTTTGTTCGGACAAATCTATATGCCGCGCGTCAACACGCTGCTCTTGGTCGGTGTGTTGTTGCTGGTTGCGCTGTTCCGTTCATCAAGCGCACTCGCTTCTGCTTACGGGATTGCGGTGACCGGCACCATGGTGGTGACGGCCATGATGGCCATTGTAGTGATCTGGCGGGTCTGGCATTGGCCATTGATCGGAGCTTTGGCGCTGATGCTGCCCTTTGTGTTCATCGATTTTACGTTCCTGTCCGCTAACCTGCTCAAAATCGTGGAAGGCGGATGGATGCCCCTTGCGCTGGGCGCTTTGGTGATGGCGGTCATGTATACGTGGCGGCGCGGCAGCCGTCTCTTGTTCGAGAAAACACGGCGTCAGGAAACCCCGCTCGAATCTCTTGTGAAGAGTTTGGAAAAGAAACCGCCGGCGCGGGTGCCGGGAACGGCAGTATTCCTCACCAGCGATCCAGTTAGCGCGCCCACCGCGCTTCTGCACAGTCTCAAACACTATAAGGTGCTGCACGAGAAGAATGTCATCCTCACAATTGAGACTGCTGATACGCCTCGCGTTGACCCGGCGGAGCGAGTGCGCATCGAGCCAGTTGGGAAAACGTTTTCGCGGGTGGTGCTGCGTTTCGGCTTCATGGAAACGCCGAACGTGCCGAAAGCGCTGGCGATCGCGCGCAAGCTCGGCTGGCAATTCGACATCATGTCGACGTCATTCTTCCTGTCGCGGCGCTCACTTAAACCTGCTGTCCATTCCGGTATGCCGCACTGGCAGGACCGCCTGTTCATAGGCCTCACTCGCGTGGCCAACGATGCTACCGACTATTTCCAGATACCCACCGGACGCGTGGTTGAGGTCGGCACGCAGGTGACGATCTAGTCCGCGAAACTAAAAAGACCGAGTGCGTTACACCGCATTTCCGGCTAAACCCGCTGTTCCTGGACAACGGAGTTTCGGCAATGGCCGATGAAATGCCGCGCGCGGACGAAGTGACAAACCTTACGCCCGAACAGGTCGCCGCTGGCTTGCGCGAGGGGCGCATGCTGCTTGTTGATGTCCGAGAACCGAACGAGACGTCGGTGGAAAGCTATCCCGATGCGGTGATCGTGCCACTATCGTCGTTTGACCCCAGCGCGATCCCCGACCCGCAAGGGAAACAGGTCGTATTCGCTTGTCGATCAGGTCGTCGTTCGGTGACTGCCTCGCTCGTTGCCCAGGACAGCGGCTACCCCTACAAGGCTCACCTCGCCGGCGGTATCATCGCGTGGAAGGCGGCCGGCCTTCCGACCAAGACCTGAACGATCGATCTGAGGATTCCATGCACCGTGCATCCGTAATCGCCGCCTTGGCACTCGGCCTTGGCGTGACCGGAATCGGTATAGCTTCGGCGCAGAGCGCTCGCGTGGTCAATGTCTACAATTGGTCTGATTATATCGATGCTAAAGTCCTCGAGGACTTCACAAAGGAAACAGGCATCAAGGTCCTATACGATACCTTCGATGCCAACGAGACGCTTGAAACGAAATTGCTTGCCGGCAAGTCCGGCTATGACGTTGTGGTGCCTACAGCCTATTTCCTGGAACGCCAAATCAAGGCCGGTGTCTTCCAGAAGCTCGACAAAAGCAAGCTCAAGAATCTCAACAATGTCTGGCCTGACATCGCCAAGCGGCTGGCTGTCTATGATTCGGGCAACCAGTACGCTGTCAATTACATGTGGGGTACGACGGGCATCGGCTACAACGTAAAGGCGATGCGTGATCGGCTAGGCCCCGATGGAAAGATCGACAGTTGGGCGATCGTATTCAAGCCTGAAAACTTGGCGAAGTTTCGGGACTGTGGCGTACATATGCTCGATTCCGCCGATGATATTGTGCCCGCGGCACTGCATTTCCTCGGTCTTGATCCGAACTCGAATGACCCCAAAGAATTGGAGAAGGCTGTCGAACTGCTGATGAAAATTCGCTCTTCCGTACGGAAATTCCATTCTTCTGAGTATCTTAATGCCCTGGCGAGCGGCGAGATCTGTTTGGTGGTGGGCTGGTCGGGTGACATCAAACAATCGCAGAAGCGCGCGATCGAAGCCAAGAACGGGGTAGAGGTTGGGTACGCGATTCCAAAAGAAGGCGCGCAGATGTTTTTCGACAATCTCGCTATTCCGAAGGATGCGAGCCACGTCACTGAGGCACACGCCTTCATCGATTATCTGTTACGGCCGGAAGTGGCTGCGAAAAACAGCAATCTGGTCGCCTATGCCAATGGCAATCTAGCGAGCCAGAAATTCATTGATAAGGCCGTGCTGGACGACCAAAGTGTTTACCCGGACGCTGCCACAATGAGTCGGCTTTATACCGTGAGTGCGCGCGATCAGAAGTCGCAGCGTTTCATCAACCGATTATGGACCAAGATTAAGACCGGGCGCTGACCGGCTGATCTTCCGGTCGCCAGCGGCGGTGCATCCACAGCCATTGCTCGGGATGCTCGCGAATCCAGCCTTCGATCACGGACGTGATGATCTGCATGGTGCCGGCGATATCGATCTTGTTCGAAGCATCGCGCGCCGGCTTGATTTCCTCGCTCAATTCGGCGCGGAACCGATGGTTTGGCAAGCGCACAATGCGCGTGCCATGGATCGGACAATCGAAATGGCCAGCAAGCCGTGCCAGCAGAGGATTTGCCGTGGTCGGCCGACCGAAGAAGGTCACCGGAACGCCACGGACGTAATACTGATCGACCAGCATCCCGACATGAGCACCGCGTCTGAGCGCTTCGGCGATCTTCATCGGCGCATAAAGGTCAGTCGAGATCAGTTCACCCATGCTGGCGGTGCGGGTTTCAGTGAGCCAACGATCGATGCCCGCAATATTCGGCCGCCGGTAGAGCACCGCGCTGTCGAGCTTGTAGGTGGCGGCGCAGATTGCAGGCAGCTCCCAATTGGCGAGGTGGGCCGCAAAAATCAGCGCTGGTTTGCCGTCATCTAACAGCCTGTGAAATCGCTCGATGTCCGGTTGCATGAGTTCGACGCGACTTTGCCCGGGGTTCTCGCGGTCGAAACTCCAAAGCCGATCGAGGTGTGCAAACTCTGCGCCCATACGACCCAGATTGTCCCAACAGCCACGCAATATGACGTCAATTTCAGCACTGGATTTTTCCGGAAAGGCGGCAACGAGATTGGCCCGGCCAATTCGGTTTTCCCGCAGCAGCGGTCCGATCGTGCGCATCGACCAGCCGGCCAAATCGGCCAACTTGTCGGGATCAGTCAGGCGCAGGCCCCTGAGCAGGCCGATCGCAAGCGCTCCGATCAGCGTGTCGCTCGCGCGCTTGAGGCCGCGGCACAGGAGCCGGATCAGGCCTCTCATGACGACACGACCGTGCTTACATGGCGCATGATTTTTTCCGAAAACCGGTCCCCACTTTTTGGGATCATGCGTTAAAAGTTCACGATCACCTTGCCGAACACCTGCCGGCTTTCTAAACGGTTCAGACCACGTTCGAACTCGGTGAGTTCCACCTCGGTGTCGATGATCGGCGCCATGCCCGCTGCGATCTTTGACAGGCTGTCACGGATATTGCGCATGGAGGCACCGAACGAACCAAATATCTTGTACTGCTGCTGGAACAGTTGCATCAGGTTAATCGTCACGATTGGGCCGGCGGTAGAACCGCAAGTGACCAATCGACCGCCGCGCTTGAGGCAGAGGAGGGAGCCGTTAAACCCTTCGCCGCCGACATGTTCGAAGACGACATCAACGCCCTTCTTTGCAGTGAGTTTGCGGGTGACGCCCTCGAAGCGTTCAGTCTTGTAGTTGATAACGTGATCGGCGCCGAGTGCTTTCGCTTTCTCGGCCTTCGTATCGTCGCCGACTGTCGTGATGACGGTGCAGCCGAGCGCCTTCGCCATCTTGATGGCAACCGATCCGATGCCAGAACCCCCGGCATGGACGAGAATGGTTTCTCCAGGCTTGAGCTTGGCATTGTCGAACAACATGTGTTCGACGGTGCCGAAGGCGATCGGTGCGCAAGCCGCATCGCGCAACGAAACGCCAGCCGGCACCGTGATCACCAGTCGTGCCGGAAGATTGATCAGGTCGCGCGCAAAACCGTCGATGTGAAAGCCCATAATGCCGCCGACGTTCTCGCACAGATTATCGCGACCTTCGCGGCAAGCCGCGCATCGCCCGCAGGTCATGGCGCCATACATCACGACCTTGTCGCCGGGCTTAAAGCCTGTAACGCCTTTGCCGGCCTCAGCAATCTCGCCGGAGGCTTCGGCGCCCACCACGAGCGGCAACTGTCGCTTCGCGAAAGCCATGCCGCGGAAACCCCACAGGTCGAGATGAGTGAGTGCCACCGCTTTGATGCGGATTTGAACCTCGCCTTCGCCGGGCGGGGGAGGTGGCGATATGTCGGCGAGTTCAAGCTTGCGGTCGGCAACCAGTCTCAACGCACGCATGGTGATTTGGCTCGCGCGGCCGTCAGGCCGGCTCGAGCCCCATGACCAGCGAAACGTTCTGCCCACCAAAGCCAAACGAATTCGAAATTGCGTGACGCAAGTTTGCATCGCGCGCCTTGTTGGGCACCACGTCCAGAGGAATCGCCGGATCCGGAACGGCGTAGTTGATCGTGGGCGGAATGCGCTGGTGCTGTAGCGTAAGCAGCGTAAACACCGCCTCGACTGCGCCGGCAGCGGAGAGTGTGTGGCCAATCATGGATTTGTTGGACGAGATCGGCAGGCTTTTTATGCGATCGCCAAATACGGTTGCGCAGCCAAGATACTCCATCTTGTCATTTTCAGGCGTGCTGGTGCCGTGCGCATTGACGTAGTCGATGTCGTTCGGCGTGAGGCCGGCGTCGTTGATCGCGTTGGCTATACAGCCGATAATCGGCTTGCCGTCGGGACTTGAACGCGTGCGGTGGAAAGCATCGGTCATCTCGCCGCAGCCTTCGACTACGCCAAGGATGTTGGCTCCGCGCGCTTTGGCGGCCTCGTAACTTTCCAGGACCAGCGCGCCAGCGCCTTCCGCCATGACAAAGCCGTCACGATTCTTTGAAAACGGTTTGGCCGCGGTCTGCGGGACGTCGTTGCTGGTAGACAAGGCGGAGAGCAACGAAAAACGGATCACGGCCTCGGGATTAATCGACCCGTCGGTGCCGATGCAGAGCGCGGCATCAATTTCGCCGCGGCGAATGGCCTCGACGCCAAGCTGAATTGCAGTTGCGCCCGAGGCGCAGGCAGTCGACAGCGAAATGGGAGACCCCTGCGTACCAAACTTCTCGGCCAGATTGTCCGCAACCGAGCCCAGCAGGAAGCGACGATGATAGGCAGGAAATTCCGCGCTCACTCTCCACATGTCCGCATAGGTCACCTTGTCGTTGGCCCCTGACTTTGCCCCGACCTCGAGCCGTTGCGGCCAATCCAATTCGATTGGAGGTACGGCCAGAAAGAGGGGGCCAGGGAAATGGCCGAACTTGCCGAGCTCGGACTGCGCGATGGCCTCTTCGGCTGCGAGTTCTGCAAATGATTCCGTCAATGCGGCGGCGCAGGCCTGCGGCGGCAGGTAATCAATAGTTCCGGCGATGCGCGTTTTCAAACCATCCGTAGGAAAACGGGTGATGGTCTTGATGCCGGATTCTCCGGCTGTGAGTTTCGCCCAATTGTCGGCTCTGCCGGCTCCGAGCGATGTCACCACGCCGAGACCAGTCACGACCACCAGCGGCCGGCCCATCTTGTCTTTGCCCGCGGCCATCTTTCGTTCTCCCTTAGTCAATCCGCTCGACCAGCGCGAGGCCTTCGCCCCGCCAATGCCCAACTCCGGTTACCAACACTTGCGTTAAGTCCTCGGTCGTTGATCGCTCCAAACCCGTGGAGTCGCAAGGCGGAAACAGACTACCATGACCGAGTGCGACCGTGGCCAGCGCGATATTCATAGGGAATTGCGGCTCCAGCCCATGTCCCAGATATGAGCCGGTGGCACGAACGGCAAGGTCGGTGTGAAGCTCCAAGAACTGTCGCTCCTCGGCGGTCGCCGGATTGGCGCCAGTGGCTCCCGACAGGATTGCGGCGTGGCCAACTTTTACCTTTTCCTTGAGTTTATCCCAGAGCCGCGAGAGGGCTTGAACGACCGTACCAGGCTCGCGGTTGGTACGGTCGGCGACGACGACTGTGAGGCGGCTCAAAGGTTTAGCGCCGCGTTTTTCCGCATGATCGCGCGCCTCCATCACAAGGAAGGCCCCGAATGATGCCAGGGCAAAACCGCCTTTGCCGTTCCCACGCTCCCACACCGGCTCGTACTTATCCTTGAGCATAAAGCCCGCAAAGTCATAGAGCATCAGGAGATCAGGCCGCTCCCCGTTGTAGGAGCCGCCAACCAATGCAATGTCGCTTTGTCCTGCACCGATGCGTGCGTGCGCGATGCGCACCGCGTCGATGCCGGCAGACTCTTCACCCATAAAAGTTCGCGACGAGCCTGTTACCCCGTGCACGATAGAAATATTGCCCGCCAGCAAGTTGGAGAGCTGCGCAAGGAACAAAGTCGGCCGCAGGTCGCTCATCAGGCGCTCGTTTAAGAATGCCGCCGGATTCGTAGCGCGTGTAATGCCACTCAAAATGTTCGAATCTACGGTCAGGTCGCGTTCGCCTCCGCCGGCCGCGACAATCATGTCCATGCGCGAGAGGAGATCGGTGTTGCCTTTGACACCCGCGGAATCGAGTGCAAGCCCCGCGGCATAGGTGCCGATTCGCTGCCAGTTTTCCATCTGGCGTTGGTCGCCCTTTTTCGGAATTTGTGCGTCGAAATTGATCGGTGCCAGCGGGTGAACCACGAACGGGGCAAACGCCGTCGTATCGGCGTTTGGATGCGCGTCCATAAGCTTGTGCCAATGCGCGTCAGGGCCTTCACCGAGACACGAAACAATTCCAATGCCGGTGATCCAGACTTCCCGGGCGCTCTTAGCCATCGGCCGGCACCTCGGCCGGGAAACCGACTCGCGCTGCCGCCTCGCGCATGCGGAGCTTCATTTCACCATTGGGGAAATCGAGAACTCGAAGCGTCAGTGTTGCATCACAGATCGACTTGCCATCGAGCGCAATATTTGCCTGCGTGATCGCATAGCCAGACCCCTCATGGATAAGGGCCGCCTTCACCGACAATTTTTGGCCCGGTCGGACAAACATGCGAAACTTGGCGTCTTTGACGGCGGCAAGAAACGCCATACGTTCAAATCGGTTTACTGCGACGACAAGCCAGCCCGATGTTTGGGCCATGGTCTCGATCAGCAGCACACCGGGCATTAGCGGAAAGCCGGGGAAGTGACCCTCAAACACGGTGCTTGTGGTCGGAACCGTCGCCTCAGTGTCGATCTTGCGGTCGGCGAGCCTTAGGTCGACGATACGGTCGATCAGCTGAAAGTACTCAAGACGCATGTGACCCGCGCTTTAGGCCCCCTTGGCAGCGACGAGCTCGTCGATGCGGGCGCTCAGGTTCTTGAGCACGAAATATTGATCGGTGGTGGCCTTGCCGTCGTTGACTTCCTGGGTCCACTGCTCGAGCGGAAGCTTGATCCCGAAGGCTTTGTCGATAGCGAAAGCGATATCAAGAAAATCGAGACTGTCGATCCCGAGATCATTAATGGCGTGACTTTCCGGCGTAATGGAGTCGCGTGGAATATCGCAAGTTTCAGCGATAATGTTGGCGATAGTGTCGAATGTCGAAGACATCGGTAACTCTCTGGTTGATTTGGAGTTCTGGCAAGCAGGCGGCCAACGCGCCCGAGCTCGCGCAACAGCCCCAATCCACACTTCCAGGCAAGCGATTGGCTGCCCGTATAGCGAAGCATAGGGACAAGTTCAATGGCGACGGCCACTTAGCGGAAAAATCCGGCCCGCGGCAGCTTTTCGGCCCAGGGGAACCAAGATGTGGCCGTGAATCGCTACCAGCGGTCCTTGGTCACCTCGACCGGCGTACAGCCGCGGCGTCCTGATAGCACGCAGTCCTGGTTCTTACGCATTGCGGCCATGGTATCAGCTAACCAAATCCCCGCGCCGATCAGTCCGATCACAAAAACAAATGCAGTCACATTCACGATCATACGGTGGCGATAATCATCTGTGCCCTCGGTGCGCTCGTACTTTGCCAAGTCCTCGACCGGTGCTGTCGTCGGCGGTCGGGTGCTGGGAGTGTTGCGCCTGAAGCTGACCACGCGCGATCCGTTGTCGGGAGAGGAGGAGTTCCGGTCAGGCATAAGGCAGTTTAGCATGGCGGCCGCGGTCATTCGACTCCCGGTGAAAAGCCAACGGCAGTGGCATTTCCAAGATTTAATGAGGCAAGAACCCCTTGGCTGTGCGATCAAAGATTTGTTTTCTCGGGCGAATGTCCCTTCCGTTCGACGAGCGTGGCGTTCCAGGAGTTCAAAAATGAACCGCATTCAGTTCATTGCCGCTATTCTGGTCGGCTGTTGGGTCGCACCGGCGCATGCCGAAGACGTTACCTTCGGTAGCTTGAAAATTTCGGCGCTTTGGGTACGCGCTACGCCAAAGGGTGCTCCTGTCGGTGGCGGCTATATGACGATCACCAATACGGGTAGCGCGCCGGATCGTCTCATCGGCGGCTCCGCGGATGTCTCTAGCCGCTTCGAAATTCACGAGATGAGTATGGACAATGGCGTAATGAAGATGCGTCCGGTCGGCAAAGGCCTCGAAATCAAGCAGGGACAAACGATCGAACTCAAGCCGGGCGGCTACCACGTGATGTTTGTTTGATTGAATAAGCCCTTTGAGGAAGGCCAGCACGTCAAGGCGACGCTAGAGTTCGAGAAAGCTGGTAAGGTCGCTGTCGATTTCACCGTTCATAGCCTTGGCGCCCAGACCGGCGGTGCTTCGTCCGGTGGGATGCAGATGCGCCATTGAAAAAGGCCGATAGCCTCGCAAAACCAGACGCTCTAAAGCTTTCTTAGCGGGAAACAATTTCGCTGCTTCTGCGTTCCCTAAGCCCGGGGGAACAAAGGAGGCTGAAATGCGAATGGTGGTTCTAGGCGCGGCCGTTGGGGCGATGCTCATCGGCGCCGTCCCTGTGTCCGCGCAAGTTGTCGTCCACGATCGTGATGATGTCGTAGTGCGTGAGCACGCGAACCGTGGCCATCACTACGGGTGGTATCGACACCATGCCGAATGTCGTGTCGTGCGCGTGAAGACGCGGCTGCCGAACGGCAATGTGATTATTAAGACCCGGCGCGAGTGCTGATCCCGCGAAGCACAGTTAGACCGTTTTCACAAAGGGCAGTCCCGGCGTGTCGCTCGCCGGGACTGGTCGTACGCGCATTTATTTCGGCTCGGAGAATGCCAGTTTTTCACTTGCTGGCGGGAGCATTCGAAAAACATTCAAAGTCATTGAAATTAACGCGTAGTAGCCGAGGATTCCCACGAGTTCGACCGTCGCGGCATCACCAAGTGCCGCCTGAACCCGTTTGTAAGTCCGGTCCGTCACTCGACGGGTTTTGTAGAGTTCCTGGACAAAATCGTAGATCGCGAGTTCGTCCTTCGGCGCTGATTTCGGCTTGCGTCCGAGACGCAAATCTTCAATCGTCTTCGGCTTAACGCCGCCTTTCTCAGCCATGGGTGCGTGCGCAAACCACTCATATTGGGCGCGCCACAGCCGCGCAGTGCATAAGATGGCAAACTCCGACAGACGGGATGACAGCGCCGTTCCGTAGCGGCAATGAGCGCCAAGCCTTTGCGCGAGTTCGCCAAAGTCCGGCGCGTGCATCCAGACCGCGAAAGGACCGCGGGGCGTGATCGATGCCCCGCGCGGGCCGGCACGCAGACTGGTGAGCAAGGCGCGTTGCGCGTCGGTCATGTGTGGTTCGTCGATCAGGGGGAGGCGTGGCGCCGGGCGTTTGGCGGGCATAGTTGAATCCTTAAAAATTTGCGGGGAGCCGGGGGAGTCGCGATCACTATAGTCGAAAATGGGTTGCGCCCGTGAAGGCCCAATAGCGCAGTCCACGTGGCCGGACGAAGGGTAGGTCGGCTACTGCACGAACGCGGTTACTTTCATCAGCCCGCGGTCGGTCATGCGCAGCGCCTTGGCGGCGGCAAGCGATAGGTCGAGAACGCGCCCCTTTGTGAATGGCCCGCGGTCATTGACGACGACCACGACGCTGCGCAGCGATCTCGGATCTGTAACGCGCAGACGCGTACCGAACGGAAGGCTGCGGTGCGCAGCGGTAAATTTTTTGGGGTCGTAACGCTCACCACAGGCGGTTTTGCCGGCGTAATCTCTGCTGTAGAAGGCGGCGACGCCGGAAAACTGCCGAGCGTTGTCAGCAAACGCATTGCTAGCAAAGCAGCAAGTTAGTACCAGTCCCGTCGCTGCCCTCTTGATGAAGGTCATCCGCCCGCTCCCATCCCGCGCACAGTGAACCCGCTTGAAGTGGCGAAGTTCTGACGAAGAATGACTATCAGTTTATTTTGCGAACCGCATCACGTTACAAAAGTTCCACAGAAAGATTCACAAATCATGAAGATGCCCGCGCTGGCGCCTTCGCAGCGCGAGCGGAGCCGTGCGAATTGCTGCTGCGATTTCGCGGGCTTTTCCTGCGCCCTTCGATGTGCTGGAGCGTTGTCTCGGCGCGGGTACGGCTGTCTTGGTGCAATTCCTCAAGCTCTTCATCGGTAAGGTCCTCGATCGCAGCGAATTTATTCTGTGCGCCCTTCATAGCGAGCACGAGTTCCGACAATTTGAGCTGGATCGCCAGCGTGTCCCGGTTCTGCGTATTTTGAATCAGGAATACCATAAGGAAAGTGACGATTGTGGTGCCGGTGTTGATCACCAGCTGCCAAGTATCGCTGTAATTAAAGAGTGGTCCTGTAACGACCCATGCGATGACCACTGCGAGCGCGAGGAGAAACGCGACGGGATGACCAGTCCACAGGGAAGTCGCGTGGGCGAATTTAGAGAATTCCTGCGTTGCGAACGGCGAATTGTTAGCCGATGAGCGATGGTGGTTGTTTTGTTTTTTCGTCATATCCCCGGTTGGTCCGTGCGGTGATGGATGCTGGACTCCCAACGCGCGGGCGGGTTGCCATGTTCCATGGCGCCGCCCGATTGGGATTGAGGAAATGAAAAGCGACTTATCTAAGCTTTGGCAGCGATTGCTTCACGCGACCGATAGCCGCCCATGGGTCTGTGCGCTGGCGTGAAAGGCGCTGCATCAAGTTTCGCACAGTGTATTGGTTGGCGGCTTTCAGGCTGCCCAATTCGGACCAGTCGATCGGCACCGACACCGGCGCACCGGGACGCGCTCGCGTCGAGTAGGGTGCCACCGCAGTGGCTTCGCGACTGTTGCGCAAATAGTCGACGAAAATACGCTTGTTGCGTTTTGCTTTGGCGGCAGTCGAGACGTATCGGTCCGGTTCATCCGCTTCCAGGGCCTCAGCGACAGCCTTCGTGAAGGCCTTGGCCTCTTCCCATGATGTCGGTTTGATCGGAAGTATGACGTGCAAACCCTTGCCGCCGGATGTCTTGAGGAAGCTTTTAAGCTTTATGCGCTGGAGGCGTTCGCGCACATCTCGGGCGGCTGCGACGACGTCTTTCCAGCCAGTACCGGGTCCCGGGTCGAGATCGAATACGAGCCTGTCCGCACGTTCCCGATCGTCAATGGTCGTGCCACGCGTGTGGATTTCGAGCACACCGCCTTGCACCAGGGCGATGAGACCGTCGAGATCGCCAATGGAGATAATCTTGTCGCCTTTTTCCGGCACAAGATGAAGGTGCTCAGTGGGGATGCCGGCGCGCGCATGCTTCTGGAAGAAGCACTGGCCGGACGCTCCTTCTGGACAACGAACCAATGCCACCGGGCGGCCGACCAGATGTGGCCGCATCCATTTCCACAGCTGCACATAAAATTCGGCGAGTTCGCGTTTGGTGATCCCGACGTCTTCCCAATAAATTCGGTCGGGATGCGTAAGATGCACGCCCGCAACGCTGACGTCATTTTTCTTGATCGGCGCGCTGCGCTTCACGCTCTCTGTCCGACTCGCAACGGCGATCACCTTTTCGCGTACGATGTCTTTCGCTGCCTTGTCCTCGCGCACACCCTGAAATGATGCCTGTCTCACGCGGGCGCCATGGGTCCAGCCATGGAAATCAACTTCGACCACCACTTTTGGCTCAACCCAGATAGGTTTTCGTACACCTCGCTCTTCGGCCGGGATCGTTTCGAATGGCGTTTTAGCGGTCTCTATGGCTTTGAGCTTGCGAAACAGCGACCGCGCGACTTCGCGAGTGAAGCCGGTCCCCGTGCGTCCCGCATAGTGCAACTTGCCACGTTCATAAAATCCGAGCACCAGCGCACCTACCGCGCGTGCATCCGCAGTGGAAGGTACTACGCCCGCTACAACGAGCTCTTGGCGGTCTGAGCATTTGGTTTTGACCCAGTCATGGCTGCGGCCCGAATGGTATGGCGCATCGGCGATCTTGGACACGATACCTTCCAGTCCCATTTTGCAGGCGTGCCGGAGGAAAGTCGAACCCGGCCCAGTCAGCGACTCGCTCATCCGCAGCGGACCTTGGGGCGGTTGTCGCCTGAGAAGCCGCACCAGTGCATCCTTGCGCGAAACGAGAGGCAATTGTCTCAAGTCGCTGCCGTCCGAATTCAAAAGATCGAATGCATAGAACGTCATTCGGTCGTGGCGGTTGGTTTTGAGATCTTGTTGCAGCAGCGAAAAACTGGAGATGCCATCGCTATCTTCGACCACCAGCTCGCCGTCGATCAGCGCGCTTTTTGCCGGAAGGTTCGCAATCGCGGTCGCAATTGTGGGAAACTTTCTGGTCCAGTCGAGGCCCTTGCGCGTGAGCAATTTGACCCTGCCGCGATCAAGTCGGGCCTGAATGCGGTAGCCGTCAAACTTGATTTCATGCACCCAATTGTCACTGTCGGGCGCTTTATCGGAGAGTGTTGCAAGGCACGGCGCCACGAACGCGGGGAGGGCGGAGGCGCGCGCGCCGGCGGGTGGGTCGTTTCTGGGCGGCGCTAGGCTCTCCCGGCGGCGCAGTAGCTTAGTGGCAGCTGCTGGCGCACGCTTGCGTGTCGTAGACTTTTTCGTAGCCTTTGATGATCCGACCTTGGGCTCTGCCGTTTTTGACCCACTGCTTCGCCATTCTCTCTTTGGGCCCCTTGCAATCTCATCCATCGTGCGCCCGGTGACAACTGAGCGAGGCTGCTCTTCCAGGATGTCTTCATCATTGGCGGAGCGCTCTGCCTCATCGTGCTGTTTGATCAGAAGCCAATTGTCGCGTTTTTCGCCTGGCCGACGATGCATGCGCACCAGATGCCAGCCGCCACTGAGCTTCTCACCGTCGAGCGTGAAGGCGAGATGGCCTTTAGCGAGGCCTTTGTGCGGATCGTCTTCCGGCTGCCAATGGCCGCGGTCCCAGATCATGACGGTGCCCCCGCCATATTCGCCTTGTGGGATCGTGCCTTCGAATTTGTTGTACGCGATCGGATGGTCCTCGACCTGAACCGCCAGGCGCTTCTCACCTGGCACAAGACTTGGGCCGCGCGTTACCGCCCAGCTTTTCATCACACCGTCGAGCTCGAGACGAAGATCGTAGTGCAGTCGCCGCGCCGCGTGCTTTTGGATGACAAAGGCATTGCCGCGCTTACGTGCCACCTCGCCCTTTGGTTCGGCTGTGACGCCAAAACGACGCTTCGTTTGATATGTTTTTAGCCCCGACTTTTTTCGCTCGCGCATAACCGAGACAGTCCCATCTTTTGGGATCGTGCGCTAGCGTGCCCGCTTCACCTTCCGCCGCGCAGGGGGCCTTTTGCGCAAGCGCTAGCACGTCGCGACGCTGGCCCACCGCCGCCCGGTGGTATGAAAGAGTTTTTAAGTTAAGCCGTAGCCGGCAAGTTCTATTCCCCGCCGCTTGCCAGTACGGCTCGCGTCGTTTCATCGGGGCCGAAGTCTTCGGCGCTGTTGACGTGTAGCAACTCAGCCAACCGCGTACGCGCCCGGTTGACGCGCGATTTGATAGTGCCAACCGCGCATCCGCAGATGCCGGCCGCCTCCTCATAGGAAAAGCCCGAAGCTCCCACCAGGATCAGGGCCTCGCGTTGGTCAGAAGGCAACTGCGCTAGTGCGTCACGAAATTCCCGAAATTCGACGTGGCCATATTGATCGGGCTGCGACTTCAGCGACTCGGCATGATGGCCGTCACTGTCCTCGACCTCGCGCCGACGCTTGCGATATTCCGAACGGAAATGGTTGCGCAGGATGGTGAACAGCCAGGCGGACATATTCGTGCCGGGCTGGAAGGAGTCGATGTTGGCAAGTGCACGCAGCAGCGTTTCCTGCACCAGGTCGTCCGCGCGATCCACGTTCCCGCACAACGAGATCGCGAATGCGCGGAGGCTTGGCACCGCAGCGAGAACGGCTTTGCGGACCGACTCGTCCATCGGCATTATTGCGGGTCCTTTTTTCCGCTGCCATCGAGGCGACTAATAAGGTCATTGAACCGATCAGGGACGCCCTGGTTCACGACTTCGTCGTACATGGCGCGCAATTGCTGGCCGAGACGTGCTTGCACATCCCGACCAAGCTTGGCCGGTTTCACATTGGGCTTCTTGCTCCGTGTCGCGGCGGCTTCCATTGGATCTCGCTGTCCCACGGGCTTACGTTCGTTCATTGTTCAACCCCAAACTTCCGAGCCCCTGGGTGGGCCCCGGTTCTCCCCTTGGTTCTGGGAAAAACCCCTGACCTGGCAGATGGTTCCTCCCAGATCGGAACTTTTTTGCGGCATTGGCGTTGAGGCGCTGTAGGCTGATCGGAATGGGGCGCGACCCCAATCGGTCGCGATGCGCATTGATTCGGGAGGGATTCTTGTCGACATCACAAGCAGTTGCTCAGCATTTGCCATATCTTCGTCGGTACGCACGCGCTCTATCCGGGAGCCAAGCTTCCGGCGATGCTTATGTGGCCGCTACCCTTGAGGCATTGATCCAGGATCCCAAGGTGCTGGATGCCGGCCTTTCTGCCCGGATCGCGCTTTATCGACTTTTCACGAAAAGCTGGAATTCCGTCACGCTCAACGGCAAGTCATCCGGTGGTAGCACAGCTCAACCGGTGGAGCGTCATCTTGCTCAGATCCCTCCGAAGCCCCGCCAAGCCTTCTTGCTGGTCGCTCTTGAGGGATTGTCAGAGGATGACGCCGCCAAGGTGCTGGATGTCGATGCGCCTACTTTACGCGACCTTGTCGAAGAATCCGGCCGCGAGCTCGCGGCTGAGATTGCAACTGACGTACTGATCATCGAAGACGAGACGTTCATCGCGCTCGATCTCGAAGGATTGGTAGAAAGTCTGGGCCACCGTGTTCTCGGCGTTGCACGTACCCATGCCGAGGCTGTGGCGCTCGTGAAGGCCAAACGGCCGGGCATCATTCTTGCCGACATTCAGCTTGCAGACGGCAGCTCCGGTCTTGATGCAGTGAACGAAATGTTGCGGTCGTTCGAAGTGCCGGTCATTTTTATCACAGCCTATCCGGAGCGATTTCTTACCGGCGAGCGTCCCGAGCCGGCCTTCCTGATCGCCAAGCCGTTCCAACCCTCGACAGTGTCGGCGGTACTAAGCCAGGCCTTGTTTTTCGAGCGCAATGCCAGGCGGCGCGAGCGACGTGCGAGCTAGGACATACGGCCGACCTTGCGTAAAAAGTTGCTGCATTTCACGCTGGCGGGCGAACCCCTGTGGCGTGGCGGCAAGTCAACATTGCAACAGTTTGCGTGTCCCGGCGTTAAATTCTCTTGCAGCCTTCGAATCTGCGCGGACTGCGACCCGTCTAACTTGAGAAAACACAGTGACCTCCTTCGTTGACTCCTTGTCCAATGACCATCTTGATAGGCAAAGCCGCTAGCGCCCGGTTGCTACACGCGCTGGGAGATAACAAAACAAGTACAGTGGTGCGCAACATGTCCGGCGCGCAAGAAACCGACCTAGCCAAGCTCGAGAAAGAATGCCGCCAGTTGCAAGACCAGGTCAGTGCGCAGGCCTGGGAGTTGAACCTGTTGCGGGCGCGTTTTGCACGATATGAAACTGCGCTACGCGGTTCACACGTGACCGTCTATACCCAAGACCGCGACCTTCGGTATACTTCGATCAGCAATTCGATGCTGGGGCGCTCGGTCGAAGACATTCTAGGTCATACCGATGCAGACATTCTGAGACCGGATGGCAGTGCCGCCCTGATCGCCGTGAAACGCGAGGTGATTGCGAGCGGCGAGGCCAAACGGGCGGAAGTGCCGCTCGAAGATGGACCCGGTATACGCTGGCATGACTTACATATCGAGCCGCTGCGTAACGAAGCCGGTGATGTCGTTGGCCTGACTTGCGCGTCGGTCGATGTGACCGAACGCAAGGAGGGTGAAGCGCATTTGCGGTTGTTGCTACGCGAGCTGACACATCGATCGAAGAACTTGCTCGCAGTCATTCAGGCAATGGCGCGGCAGACTGCACGTCATGCGGGCTCAATCGAGGGCTTTCTGACTCAGTTTGGCGCGCGGTTGCAGGCGCTCGCCGCGTCGCACGATCTTCTTGTGCGTGAAAGCTGGTATGGGGCCTCACTTGGTGAGCTAATACGCTCCCAGCTTGGCGGCTACCTTGAGGGGGCGGCAAACCAAGTGTCGATCGAAGGGCCGCCGCTCGCGCTAAAGCCAGAAGCGGCGCAAAATCTGGGCCTCGCGCTGCACGAACTAGCAGTCAATGCTGCAAAATACGGAGCGCTCTCAGTCCCGAGCGGACATGTGTCCATCACCTGGAGCCAGCGCAACGACCGGAACGACGGCTCGATTGATCTGGACTGGAAGGAGAGACTTGGCCCTAAGGTGAAAGCTAGGCGCAAGAAGGGGTTCGGGAGCATGGTTATCGAGCGTAATCTGGTACGTGCGCTTGATGCTAAAGTGAATTTGGAATTCGACCCGGGTGGACTGCAGTGTCATATCGAAATTCCGGCGAGTCAGATTCTCGCCCTGCGCTGAGCATCCGGAACATAATTCGACGCCCGCCGTTTCTGGTAACGCTCACCGAGCGCACGGTTTAGCTAGGCCAAGCGCGTCGGTTGGGAATACGGAAAGCGACGATGCGCGGATTTCTGTCGTATATTCTTGCAGGTCTTGTGGTGCTGGTCGCGATGGATGCCATTGCGCCGCCGGCCGGTCTCGGTCTGGCTATAGGTACATGGCCTTCCATGGGTGGAAACACAGCCGAGCAGGTTGTTGACCGCACCCACAAAGGCGATCGGCTGCAAGTGCCGGTGGCAAACAGCGGTCGAACGTCTCCATCAAGTGCGCCAACAATGTTGATTGGGTGCGAACCGGTCTTTAGTTCTCTATCGGCCAGTTCTCATGCCAATTTTCCCGGCCGTTGTGTCGCGTGATGGGTTCGACCGGTAGCGCAAATGGAACTTGTCTGTTCCCTCAACGTTGACAGACACCATTCACTGGAAAGGAGTTCCGTATGCATAGGCCATTGAGCGTTCTTGCCGCCCTGGCGGTCGTCGCGGCGGTGGCAGCACCCGCACCAACGATGGCGCAAGCCGAACGGGTGAAATCCGGAACACTGACGTGCGACATCTCCGGCGGCATTGGCTTGATCATTACATCGCATAAAGACGTGACTTGCATGTTCACCCCGTCCCAGCCGGGACCGCGTGAGGTATACGTCGGCGGGATCAACAAGTTCGGTCTTGATCTTGGCGCCACCGCGGGAGGCGAAATGGTCTGGGCGGTTTATGCGCCGACCACGCGTCGTTTCGGCGCGCTAGCCGGTCAGTACAGCGGTGCGAGCGCGGAGGCGACGGTCGGTGCTGGTCTTGGTGCCAACGTGCTGGTCGGCGGCTCGGATCGGACTATTGCTCTTCAACCGGTCTCAGTGCAGGGGCAGGCCGGTCTCAACGTAGCGGCCGGCGTAGCCGAACTCACGTTGCGTCCGGCGCGCTAACACACTCTTTTCATGTCAATGTGCGGCCGCCCCCAGGGCGGCCGCACTATTATTTGCACGCGATTAGAAGGAAAAAGCGTCGTGGTAAGCGCCCTGGACCTGGCCGCCGGGTACCGGGCCGCCGCCAGGCACGTGCACCATGTTGCCGATCACGGCACAGGTGGCGCCGTGCAGGCCGTGACGCGGAATTGCCATCGGCATGAGTTGCTCCCACGTATCCGTCTTCGGATCGTAGGCTTCGTTGGTGCCGAACACCTTCCCCGTAGCCTCGCCGCCGAATACAACAATCTTGCCGTTGATGTAGACGCAGGAGGGGCCGCTCCGCGGCGTCGGAAGCGGCGCACGAAACGTCCATGCATCGCTCTTGGGGTCGTACACCGCATTGAGCCCGGTGTTGAAATCGTAGGAATCCATGCGTCCCGCGATGGCGTGGATTTTCCCGTCGACGACTGCGACTCCCATGTGGTCGCGTTGGCCGACGAATGGCTGCGTGCCGGTCGAACCGCGCATACCGGCAAGGATTGTATATTTGTCGGTGGAGGGATCATAAATCTCGTGCCATTCCACTGAGCGCACATCTCGTCCGCCGAGTAAGTGAATCTTGCCATCGAGGACAATCGCGGACATGGCGCCGCGCGGGCGACTGAGACCCGCGATTGGCGCCCACTGGTCGGTCGCAGTGTCGTAGACGAAGCACTTGGAATGCGGGCAACGGTTCTGTTCGATGAAACCGCCAAATGTGTAGATCTTCGAGCCGATCGAGACGCCGGCCACGTGATTGCACGGCAGCGGGAAGGGCGCCTTCAGCGACCAGGTGCCGGCTTTCGGATCAAACACTTGATGGAAATTCTGGTCGACGCGATGCTTTGCATAACCGGCGACGGAATGAATCTTGCCCTGACATTCGATCACCGCATGCTCGCCGGTCGGGATCGGCATGCGCGGCTGTTCGATCCACTTGCCGGGATTAGCGGCCTTGGGAGCGATGCTGGTCATGTACCGCTGGTTCTCGACGGTCTTGGGAATGTCGGTGATCGATTTGTCGTTCAAACCAAGAAAGAGCGGAAGTTCTTGTTCTGATCCCATGATTGACCTCAACTAACGTAACTTGGGACGGCGTCCCGTAATAACTGGCGCGTGAGCTCCACGCCCTCGCGTGCGACATCGTAAGGCGAGCGGGCCCATTGATCAGGATTGGGCGCTTCGTAACTCAAGTAGCCGGTATAGCCTTTCTCCGCCAAGAGCCCGAGCATTTCGCGCCATTTCACCACGCCCTTGCCAGGGGGAAGCCGATCGGTCGGCCGCCGCACGCCGGTCACGGGGCTTGGCGACAGGTCGCTATACTGGAAGCAATAGATCTTTTCCGCCGGCACATTCTCAAAGCCACGACCGCCGGCTCCGCTGCGCGTGAAGTGATAAGCATCGATCAGGTATCCGCAATTCGGCTTGTCGGCGCCTTCGATCAGCTCGGTCAAGACGTTCAAGCTGTTGAGCACGTCGTGCTGTGAATTGAATTCGATCGCGAGCTTCAGCTGATATTCGGCGGCGATGTCGCCGGCATCCTTGAGATACTTGATTGCGTCCTTGATCGGTCCATTCACCTGGCCCGGTGCGCTCATCAGGGTGTCGCAGCCGAGTGCTACTGCGTTCTCGCAAGATTCGCGGAATACCTGGAAGAGCCGCCTGCTCTCATCGCCGGTCGCAAATAGCCAGCCATATTCGACTCCGAGCACTCCACAAGGAATTCCACCTTTTCTGATGAGATCAAGCACCTGAATTGCGGTCATACCAGCGTCGAAGCACCGTTTGAAATCTGTCCGGCGCAGTTCGACCGCGTCATAGCCGGCCTGCTTGGCCGCATCGAGCGCCGTGGCAAGCGGGGTTGTGTCGATCGTCCACATATGCAGGGCAAGGCGCCCGAATTTTTTAGCCATTCCTTCAACACTCCATCTTCTCGCTACCTGCCTTCGTATTGCAGGATGTAAAGGCCGGCGTTGGTATCGGTGAGATACATCACGCCGTTCGTATCGACGAATACGTCGCAGGACTGGATGACCTTGGCAGGGTTTGGCCGCTGATCGACTATTCTTTCGGGCGGTGGCGGAACGAAATAGCCGATCTCCGTCGGTTGAAACGGATCGCGTATATCGTAAATCCGCAATCCCGCATTGTGATAGGTCGCAAATATGAGATCTTCGGTCTGCATCGAGCCGGGACGGTTTTCATGCAAATTGTGCGGCCCGAACTTCGCCCCTTTGGCGCAGAAATCTTCATCCGCAGGCGTCGGTAGGGTCGCGATCGAAACTGGGTTTGACGGCTCCCGCATGTCTATCAGCCAGGTGTAGGCCAGCCCGTTTGCGCAATTCGCCGAAGTCGCTTCGTCGGCCAGCACAAGCAGCTTGCGCTTCGGCAACGGCAAAGGCGTGTGCGCCCCGCCGCCGAAAGGCGGCGCGTAGTTGCGGTGGCTGATGAGTTTCGGATTTGGCGGGTCGCTCAAATCGTGAATGGTGAAGCCGCCGTCCCGCCACGCGGCATAACCGAGATTTCCGGCGCTGATAAGATGGTGCAACGCCGTACGCTTCCCGAATGAGGGTGGGGGCGTTTCGCCGCCGGCCCGGTTCTTGCCGGGCAGCCACCAGCGCCCGGCTAATTTCGGCCGCGCAGGGTCCGATACGTCAATCACGGCCAGAACGTGATCAATAAATCCCTCGAAGTTCACTGACACATAGGCATAGTGGCCGCCGACCCACCATGTGCGGTGCGCACCGAAGCCGGGCATATCCAGAAATGCAATTTCGCGTGGGGTTGCCGGATTTGAGACGTCGAAAATGCGCAAGCCTGCTGCAAATGGCTGTTCGGTGTGGACCGAGTCGATCAATGATTTGGCGTAGTAATCCTGCTGGCTCGCATATTGCTGCATGGCCCAGATATTGGGACCGTTGACGGCAAGCAGGATGTCGCCATGAATTTGCAAATGGTGCGACCGGGTGCTTTTCGGCGCGGCGACGAAAGCCACCGTCTTTGGATGGCGCGGGTCGCGCACATCGATGACCGAATAGCCGTCGCTGAACATGTGTCCGACGAAGGCGTGTCCTTTGTGCAGGATGACCTGCACGCCATCGGGCCTGCCGCCCTGGTTGCTGCGGCCCAGAAACCGGGCGTTCTTGGCCGACGCTGCTGCACTCATCTGCAACCCGGTCAATTCATTGCAAAACAAATTTGACGCGCCGAGGCCCGGCCGACATGACGCCAGCCGGGCCCCGTACTTCGCACCCCAACCCGTTAGCCAGTCGGCGGTGCAATTTCGTCCAGACCTTTTTGCCGCGCCTCGGGGCCCAGCTGTGTCACCGAGACCGCGGCGATCATCAGAACCACGGCCAGGCACACAAACACCGTGGTGAGGCCGTATCCGTTCTGGATCCACAGAATCGTAGGCACAATGAAGGCGGTAGCGAGACGTCCAACGCCCGCGGCCCAGCCAAAGCCCGATGCCCGCGCATTGGTTGGGAACACTTCCGACGCAAAGATCTGCATCGAATTGCCGGCGACCTGCACGAAGAAGATCATGATGAAGCCGGCGACCAGAAGCTGCGTATCGCTTGCCGCGTTCGCAAAAACAATCGCCATCAATCCTGCCGCGATGAAGGCGCAGACGGACGTGATTTTCCGTCCGAATTTGTCTAGCGCATACATCATAAACAGGCTTGCGCACGGCACCGCCAATGTCATTCCAAATGTATAGGTGAGCGACTTGGTAATGGTGAAGCCCTTTGCCGTCATGATGTTCGGCAACCAAGTCCCCAAGCCGATGGCGACACCGAAGAAGGCCGAGAAACAGATCATACCGGCGATCACTCTTCTCGGAAACATCTTGAAGACGATACCAAACGGATCGGATCTGCTATCGCTCGCCGCGCTAGTTGTAAGTTGCTCTTTCGGTCCCGCGATCCCCATGCGGGCAAGTACGTCGAGCGCTTCCTTGCCACGGCCATGGGTCGCCAAATAGCGCGGTGACTCGGGCAGCCAGAAGCGGAATAGCCAGACGATCAGCGCCCCAATGCCAATGACGATCCACACGCCGCGCCAGCCAATCGAATCGCGGAAAGTGAGGGTAAACAGGGAAGCAATCGGCCAAACGCACGCGCCACCGATGAAGTGCACGATTGCCAGGATGCGGCCGCGGATCGCCTTTGGCGAATATTCGCCGGCATAGGCGAAGGCAAGTGGCTGTTCGCCGCCGAGACCTAGCCCCGCGATGAACCGGCAAACCATCAGCCAGAAAACCGTCGGCGCGAGAGCTCCAAGAATGGTGAAGACGCCGAACAGCAACAGATTGAACTGATAGACGGTCTTGCGTCCCCAGCGGTCGCTGAATTCGCCTTGACCAGCGGCGCCGATGAACATGCCAAAAACTGTCGCACTGCCAACCAGGCCGGCTTCAGCGCCAGTGGCGAACTTGCTTTGGATCATGTCCGGGATCAACGATCCGAGTACGATTAGATCGATGACATCGAAGAAGTAACCAGCGGCGATCAGCGCGACCACCTTGACGTGGAGCGGCGAGATCTTCGCGTCGTCTAACGCATTACCGACGAATCCCTCTATGGTTTGAGCCACGGCGTTTTCCTCCCATTACCGTTTTTAGTCAGTCACCCAGCAGCCGCAGCTAGGATGAGCCACAATTCGTTTGTTGGCCAGTCCAAATGCGGGTGGTTTTGCCGGCCGCCAAGGATTGGCGTTTTGCGATTTCGAGGAGTGAAAAAGATGCGTTGGCTGGGGAACTAGGATTCGAACCTAGGTTCTCGGAGTCAGAGTCCAGCCTCCAGCTTTGATTGGAAAGCCTATTTTTCCAAAGAGGCGCTAAACCGCCCCGCTAGTATCAATAAGTTCCAACCGATTTCCCAAACGCCGCGCCTTGTGCGCGGTTTTTTATTGCCAACCAAGAACAGAAAGCACAATGCAACCGAATAATACCCATCCCCTGGAATTGCTATTCGACCGCAGTTGCGTCCTGGCGCAAAGGGCAACAAGCGGGGAATTGCCATTCCTGGAGGCCGTGGACATGGCCTATACCGCGGCTGACTTTGCCGGTTTGGTCGATCGCTATGGCGCCGACGTGGTGCAGCTCATCCTGGCGGATGCCGTCGGGGGCCGTGCGTGACCGTTCTGGCCGTAAACAACGAGCTAGACGCGATAGCGCTTCGACACGATCGAAAATCAAAATTTCTGCTCTACCGGGG
>DAHUXA010000047.1 GCA_027307405.1 Hyphomicrobiales bacterium
ATCTCCTCCGCACGATAGTCGGGATAGAGCCGCGCAATCTTGCCACCACCCTTGTCGAAAGCATCTGGAACGCGAGCCGAGATCGCCGCGTCGACCTCACCTGACAGAAGCATCGCCGAGATGCTGCTGTCGCGCCGCTGCTGATATTGAATTCCGTCCGGTAGCTTGAATTCAACTTTCTCCTCGCGACCGGCGTCGTTCATGCCAGCTTGTACCCATTGAACCTCTCGTAAATCCACGCCGGCCGTTTCCGACAGAAATCCGCGTGCATAAATTCCGGCGGTCTGCGCCCATTCCGGAATGCCCACGCGCTTACCTTCCAGATCTTTCGGCTTGGAAATGCCACGGTCAGTCCGCACATAAAAGGCCGAATGCCGGAATACGCGCGACGGAAAGACCGGAATTCCAACAAAAGGGGAATTACCCTGCGAGGCATAGCCGATGAACTTGCCGAAGGACATTTCCGAAACGTCCCACTCGCGGTTCTTGATAAACCTGTAGAAAATTTCCTCGACCGGAAGCACGAAGGCTGTGAGCAGGGTACCCTCCACCCGCACCACACCATTCACTAGATCGCGCACGTGATCGTAGTCAGTGGTAGCGAGCGTCAAATGCAGACGCGCGGTACCATCGCTTTCGAGGACCTCGGTTTCGCGATCGGCACTTGAGGCCGCCGTTAAATTCGCTTCACGCACCGTCATCGTTATGTGGACCTCCAGCATGTCCGGGCGCTTGGGCGCGCGCCGCGGCGCACCCTACACCAGCACACGACCCTTGTATGCCGCGGTTCGATGCCCTTAACTCAGGGCTCAGGATATCTTTGATACGTTTTGGCAGGGCAGAACGAGGGAATCCGGGTTGAAACGTGCCGTTCTTGTTGGCCTTGCTTTGCTCATCTCCAGTGCCGCGCCCGCGGAGGAGATGAAGACCCCGCGCATTTCGATCGCTCAGGTCGATTGGGACGCCGCGGCGGCGAAACTTGCTGAGCGGCCTGCCGGCACTACGGCGGAGGCATTCGCCAAGCTCAACGTTACCGCCGAAATGGGCTTCCCCGGTATCGCCAACAGCACAGTACCGGTCCTACTTCCGTTCGATGTTGACGGGTTCGCCAAAGACCTTGCCGCCAATCCCGGACAGTCTCCGGACAAGCTGTCCGAAAGTGTCGACCACTTCATGCAATCGGGATTTCGGCCAACAAAATTCTTCCTGACCGGCCCCGCAGGTTATGACGCGGCATTCGCGCTGAAGCTTTCCGATGTCTCGGAACTTTCAGATATCCGTTATGCCGATCCAGTCTACGTATTGTTCTCGGGTCTTGGCATGACCTACCAACTGGACGGCCCGGCTCTTCCTGAAGGCGAATTGGCAAAAGCGTTACAGAGTGATTTCCCTGGAATCCGTCGCTATCTTCATGAATCTTATATCCGCTACAGCTTCGACCGTTATGGCGTGACCTATGTGGCCGCCATCTATTGCCTCGATACGCGTCCGCGCTCAAAGATTCTGACTTGCAAGCAAGCCGACCGAATTATGGAACGCTTCCTGCGCGGGCTTAAGCTTGCCGGCGGCACGCCATCCGCCAGCCTGACTGTCGATGCGCTGCATCTGGATCGGCCAAAGGATGAATCAAAAGACTTTACGTATTTCAGCCCGGGCTTTCTTATCCCCAATACCGGTTTGAAGAAAGACGTTGGCGGACGCGGCGACTACACGGTCTATGCGCGGCTGCGGTTTCCGCTCAAAGAGCCTCCCGCTTTCCCCAATTCGCAATCGTTCAACAACTGGGGTGATTGCGATTTCACCGGCCGTTCGGTGCGCACCCCGCGCAGGAAGGACCAGCCTTATTCATGCAAGCTCAACGGACGACCGTTGGTGTTCAACGAATCCGCTCCGCCCAACTACTCATATCCATGGCGCGATAATTTCTGTGAGCATCGCCGCTATTTCGTCGGCCAATGCCCGGGTGGCGAGGGCCATCAAGGTCAGGACATCCGGCCAGGCTCCTGCACGCTGTTCAATGATGGCGCCGATCGGTGCCTTCCCTATCAACATGAGGTGGTCGCCGCGCATGACGGTTTCATCCTGCGCGCACGTAAGCAGGAGGCTGTGTATCTCTTTATCAATACGGCAAGCACTCACGCGCGTGTGCGATACATGCACATGAATCCCAATCAGCTCGATGCCGATGGAATTGTCAGCGGCAAACTCGTGCATGAAGGGGATCTACTTGGCAAAGTTGGCAATTACAACAATGGCGAACGTGGGACCACCTATCATCTGCACTTCGACATACAGGTACCGACCAAGGTCGGTTGGGTATTTGTGAATCCGTACATGACGCTCGTTTCCGCATACGAACGGCTTATCGGTGCACGTGGTACAGAGATCAAGGACGGTGACGCAGTACCGGCTATGGCTGGAATTCCGCCAGTGATCCAGCACCCGGAACCTCTCACCTCGGTTCGGGGATCGGCACCGCAGCCGCAAGAGTCAGCTGCCGTGACCACTAAACCGCACAAGATCGCGCAGAAGCCGCAAAAGAAACGCCATCACGTCCGAAAACGCGGCCGGCATAACGCGGGCTAGCTTGCGGCGCATTGTGCGCGCCCGCTCCATCACTACAATACGGTCATGCCCCGAATCTCCAATACCGCGCTGCCAGGTTACTTTGTGACCCGCCGCACGCTTATGGCGAGCGCCATGGGTGTCGCAGCAAGCTTCACATTAGATTTGCATGCAAAGGCAGCGCAGTCTCCCGCTTTTGCGCATTGGGTTGCGGCCTTTCGCTCTCGCGCGCTCAAGCGCGGCATCTCGGAGCAGACTTATGATCGTGTGATGGGTGCGTTGACACCTGACACAAGCGTATTCGAGCAGTATCGCGCGCAACCCGAATTCACCGAATTGATGTGGCAATACATCAACCGGCGCTGCTCAGGTTGGCGCGTGATCACCGGAAAAGAGCGCGCGAAGGAACATGCCGGCCTGCTTGCGCGCGTCGAGAAGGATTATGGCGTCGATCGCTACATCTTGCTGGGCCTGTGGGGAATGGAGTCGTCTTTCGGCGATGTGGTCACCAATCCGAAATACATGCGACCGGTCATACCGGCCCTTGCCGCGCTCGCCTGGGGTGAGCCGCGCCGCCGCGCATACTGGGAAGCAGAACTGCTGAATGCGCTGGCCATTGTTGACCGCGGCTGGGCGCAGCCATCGGACATGATCGGCTCCTGGGCCGGTGCAATGGGACACACGCAGTGGATGCCGGAAGTCTGGCTGCATATGGGCGTCGACTACGACCACGATGGCCGCGCCTCGCCGTTCGGGAAGCCGGACGATTCGTTCGCCGGCACAGCGCGCTATTTGGTGGAACGCGGCAAATACCGGCGTGGCGAGGCTTGGGGCTGTGAGGTGGCACTTGCGGCAAGCCACGCGCGGCTCGCTAATAATCGCACCACGCGGTCATACGCCAAGTGGGGGGAGCTCGGCGTCCGGCGCGCCGATGGCGCGGCTTTTGCGCGGCCAAGCGACCAGGTGAAGCTGTGGTTGCCGGTCGCCGGTGGCCCTGCTTTTCTCGTTGGGCAGAATTTTCGAGCGGTTCACTCCTACAACCCCTCGACGAGTTATACGCTAGCACTTTGCCACCTTGGCGACCTCATCCGCGGTGACCCGCCTTTCCGGCAGCAGTTCCCCGGCGGCGAACGAATGCCGACTCTGGAAGAAGTTAAGGAGATTCAGCGCCGGCTTAACGAACACGGCTTCAAAACCGATGGCATTGACGGACGCACCGGCAGCGACACGATCCGGGCCATTCTCGCCTACCAGAAAAAAGTCGGCATGGAGCCGGCGGACGGCTATGCCGGGCTGAAATTGCTCGCCCGATTGCGTCAGGGCGCGTAATCCGGTTGGATGCCGCCCACCCGCCCTCGGGGCGGCAAATGGCGGAGCCCTCACCTTGGCGAGTAATCGAAGCGATAGCGCAAAGACACGTCCTGCGGGCAGCGGAAGCTTGTCCGCACTCGATCGTCCGGTTCCCGCCGGCGTCAACGCAGCCGGTTTCGGAAGCGACGTGGTGGCGGACGCACTGCGTGCGACCGACATTCCCTATATCGCGCTCAATCCAGGCGCTAGCTATCGCGGCCTTCATGACAGCCTCGTGAACTATTTGGGCAACGAGCGACCGCAGATGTTGCTCTGTCTGCACGAAGAAAGTGCGGTCGCGATCGCGCAAGGCTATGCCAAGGTTACCGGCAAGGCGATGGCTGCAGCCGTGCATTCCAATGTCGGCCTGATGCACGCCACCATGGCGATCTTCAATGCCTGGTGCGATCGCATGCCGATGGTGATCCTCGGCGCGACCGGCCCGGTCGATGCCGTCAAGCGACGTCCATGGATCGACTGGATCCACACGGCGCGCGATCAAGGCGCGTTGATCCGCGGCTACACGAAATGGGACGACCAGCCAGCCTCGCCGACGGCTGCGCGCGAAGCAGTTTTGCGTGCCAACTGGATCGCCAATACGGCACCGCGTGGTCCGACTTACGTCAATCTTGATGCAGAAATGCAGGAAAGCAAACTTGCAGAGCCGGTCGCGCCGATCGATGCCAAGCGATTCATGCCGCCGGTCGAAAGCGCCGCACCGGCCGAGTTTGTCAAACAGACGGCCGATCTCCTACGAAACGCAAAGCATCCGGTCATCCTTGCTGGCCGCGTGTCGCGCAATATCGAGGCATGGAAGGTGCGCGTCACGCTGGCCGAACGGCTCAACGCGCGCGTGGTCACCGATCTGAAGATCGGCGCTTCGTTCCCGACCGATCACCCGCTCCATGCGGGCGCGCCCGGCGGAACGGTGCTTTCGCCCGAGGCCGCTGAAGCTATTCGCGGTGCCGATGTCATACTCAGTCTCGATTGGGTTGATATCGCGGGTACGCTCAAGAATGCCGGCGGCAATGCCACCGCGAAGTTCGTGCAGGTTTCGGTCGATCATCGCTTGCACAATGGTTGGAGTATGGACTACCAGGGCCTGCCGCCAGTCGACATCATGATCGACTGCGAGCCGGACGCGGCGGTGCTGGCGCTGCTCGCAGCCCTCGGTCCAGCCAAGCCGCATCTGGTGTCGACCAAGTCAGAGCCGTTCAAGCCCGCCGGTGACAAACTCACCGTCGATCATCTCGCCGACGCGCTACGCCGCACAATTGGCGAACGGCCCGCATCCCTGACCCACATCTCGTTGTCGTGGAATGGTGCGGCCTGGCCATTCCGCCACCCCCTCGACTTCCTTGGCGGCGATGGCGGCGGCGGCGTCGGTGGTGGCCCCGGCATCTCGGTTGGCGCGGCGCTCGCACTGAAAGGCTCCGGCCGGTTGCCGGTCGCGGTTTGCGGCGACGGTGATTTTTTGATGGGCGTGACCGCGCTTTGGACTGCGGCGCATTACCATATTCCGTTGCTGATCGTGGTCGCTAATAATCGCTCTTTCTTTAACGACGAGCTGCATCAAGAGCGGGTCGCTCGCGTGCGCAACCGACCGATTGAGAACCGCTGGGTTGGCCAGCGCATCTCCGAACCAGACATTGACCTGGCGAGCATGGCGCGCGCGCAGGGCGCTCAGGGCTTCGGCCCAGTGACCGCAATCCGCGAACTCGAGGCTACGTTTGCGAAAGCAATTGCGGCAGTCGACGCTGGCCATGTCGCGGTCGTCGATGTACGGGTCGAGCCCGGTTACACGGCCCCGGTGACCGCGATAATGACCCGAACGAGCGACTAGCTCCGATGGCGCTCGCTCAAGCATCCGCCGATGCCATCCTGGTGGCCGACGATATCTTCGTACAGTTTAACACGCCCGAGGGACCGATCACGGCCGTCGACAATGTTTCCTTCAAGGTCCGGCCAAGCGAATTTTTTTCCGTCATCGGCCCCTCCGGTTGCGGCAAATCAACACTGTTCAATGTGATCGGAGGATTACTTGGACAGCACCAGGGGGTGGTGAGCGTCGGCGGTGAAACAATTTCGGGGCCGCATAAGTCGATCGGCATGGTGTTCCAGGAAGAATCAACCTTCCCTTGGCGCACAGTCGTCGACAACGTCGCGTTCCCGCTTGAACTGGTCGGCATGCCAAAGGGCAAACGTGCCGAGCGCGCCCGTCACTTCATCAGGATGGTCGGGCTGGATGGTTTCGAAAATCGTTACCCGGGCGAATTGTCCGGCGGGATGCGCCAGCGCGTATCCCTCGCCCGAACCCTGGCTTCCGAGCCGAAGATCCTGTTGATGGACGAGCCTTTTGCCGCACTCGACGAACAGACGCGGCTGTTGCTCGGCGACAAGGTCCTGCAAATTCAGCAGCAGCTGAAACAAACCACGCTGCTGATCACGCACAACATCACTGAGGCGGTCCAGATGTCAGACCGTATCCTGGTGATGACGTACCGGCCAGGCAAAGTGAAGCGTATCGTCGATATTGACCTGCCGCGGCCCCGGACCTCGGAAATCGTCAGCAGCGAGGCTTTTGGCCGCTATGTGGCACAGATCTGGAACGACCTGCGCGAGGAGGCAAATCGCGGCATGCGCGACGAAGAGAAACACATGCTGAACCAAGACGAGCGTACGGCATGACACTCGTCGTTGCGCACACCCGTCGTTCATATCGTAGTTATGCCGCCCCGATGGTAGGTTTGGGCTCGTTCATTGCGTTTGTTCTGTTGGTCGAGGTCCTTATCCGTATCGGCGCGCTCAACCGCTTCATCATTCCGGCGCCGTCAGAAATCATCGCGAGCTTTGGCCGTCTATTTCTCGAGGAAAATATCGTCCAGCGCTTCATTTTTACAGCCGCCGAATGCATCGCCGCCGGCGTCATGGTCACGGTATGCGGCGTCACTATCGGCGTCGTCATGCAGCGCTTCAGCCTGCTTCAGCGCGCCTGCGAAACCTGGGTCGCGGCATTTGCTTCAGCACCATTGGTCCTGGCCTATCCGTTGTTCATGGTGATTTTCGGCCGCAACGCTTGGACCATCATCATGATGGGCTTCTTTTCGGCCTTGCCGCCGGTCATCCTCAAGACCATTGAAGGCATTTCCGGCACACGCAAAGTTCTGGTGAATGTGGGGCGCAGTTTTAATCTCACGGGCACACAGCAGTTCTGGAAGATCCTGTTTCCCGCTGCGCTGCCGACCATCTTTGTAGGCGTGCGGCTTGGGTTGATCTTCGCGCTGATCAACATCGTGGGCACTGAATTCCTCATCAATTTCGGCGGACTTGGGCAACTGATCAACGATCTGGCCGAGCGTTACGATCTTGCCGGCACATATGCCGCGATCTGTTTCGTCATTCTGGTGAGCGTGCTGTTTTTCATCGTCCTGGAGAAGGCTGAACGATGGCTGAGACCGGTCGATTGAGACAGGCGGCAGTCGCCGCACCACTGTTGAGCCCGGTAACGCTGCTGCGCGTTGCGATCATCCTGGGCGTGTTGGCGGTGTGGGAATTCCTGGCCGATTCTGGCTGGCTGTACCGTGACGTCGTGCCTTCGCTGTTGTCGATCGGCCGCGCCTTGGCTGCGCTGCTTTCGGACCGCAATTATTATTTCAATCTCGGCGTCACTGCCGCCGAGATCGGCGCAGCCCTGGCAATCGGTGGAACTACCGGCCTCGCGGTCGGCCTTTTGCTCGGCGGCAATCGATTTTTGTCCAAGGCTTTCGAGCCCTATCTCTATTATCTAGGGCCGACGCCGAAGATAATTTTCTTTCCGGTGATGATCATGTGGTTCGGGGTCGGCCCTGAATCGAAAGTCGCTCTAGGCACCCTCTCCTGTTTCTTTCCCGTCGCGCTCAACGTGGCGGCCGGCATGCGGCAGATCGACAGGGTCCTCATTCGTGTCGGCGAAAGCTTCCGAGCCACCACCGCGCAGATGGTGTCCAAGATCTATTTGCCCGCCATGCGACACCCGATCATCAATGGCGTTCGCCTCGGCTTCGGTTTCGCGCTGATCGGGACGCTGCTTGCGGAAACGAAGCTGTCCAACAAGGGTATCGGCTTCCTGATCATCCAGGCCTATAGCGTATTCGACATGCCGCGCATGTATGCCATGCTGATCGTGCTGTTCGTCCTGGCGATCGGGGCCAATGCGTTGATCGGCCGATTGGGCGGGCTCGACAGAATTAAGCGAACCTAAGGCCCTTCAGCAAAAAAGGGGCGGTGCATCATGAAGAATTTTCGAGTGCTGTTCGGAACAGCGGCGGTTGCTGTCAGCGCGTTCATTGGCTCGGCTGCTGCCGACGATCTCGTGAAAATGACCATCGGGCAACGCGGCAACTGGGACACCGCGATCACCCACCTCGGCGAAAAGGCCGGCATTTTCAAGAAACACGGTCTTGAGCTTGAAATGATCTATACTTCTGGTAGCGGCGAAACATTGCAGCCGGTGATTGCCGGTGGCGTCGACCTCGGCCTTGCGGTCGGCACGCTGGGCGCCATGGCGGCCTATTCAAAAGGCGCGCCGGTGCGCATCGTTGGCGCACAAGCGACCGGCGCTGCCGACTACTGGTACGCCAAAAATCCCGCCATCAAGACATTGAAGGACACTAACGGGTACACCATTGCCTATTCGAGCAATGGTTCATCGACCCATAGCGTGGTGCGTGCCTTCATCGACGAATACAAGCTGACCGGCACCAAGACCCAGACGACGGGGTCGCCGAGCGCAACGCTGACCGCAGTCATGACCGATCAGGTCGATGTCGGCTGGGCCTCCCCGCCGTTCGGACTGAAGGAAATTGAGGACGGCAAGATTCACATTGTCGCCAAGGCCACCGACGCCGCTCTCGTGCGCGGGCAGACCATCCGCGTGCTGGTCGCCAACGCTAAAGTTCTGGAAGATCGAAAAGACGTGCTCGAACGTTTCATGCGCGCTTACCGCGAATCCATTGACTACATGTATTCCGACAACCCGCAGGTCATCAAAGACTATGCGGAGTTCGTGCGCGTACCGGAAGTTATGGCCAGGCGTGTGCGGGATGAGTTCTTCCCGAAAGGCCTGGTCAACCCGGACCAAATTCAAGGCCTCGATACGTTGATTCCGGAGGCTGTGAACCTCAAGTTTATTCCGACGCCGCTCAGCAAGGAGCAGGTCGCTGAATTGATTCAAATTCCGCCGCGCAAATGAACTGCGCACTCCAAATTAAGTCAGGGTGAGTAATATGACCACCGCAGTCTCTCCCCAATCAGCATCTGCTCAAGCTGTGGTTCTGCCAAAGAACCGCGGCGCGTATTATGGGGGCGCGTGGCACGAGCCGAAGGCGGGGCGTTATGTCGATACGATCAGCCCCGGCACTGGACAGTCACTAGGCAAGGTCGCGGATTCCGGTGCCGACGACATCGATGCCGCCGTCGCCTCGGCCAAATCCGCATTCAAGGAGTGGCGGCGTGTGTTGCCGCTCGAGCGCGCCAAAATCCTGCGGCGCATCGCGGAAATCCTGCGTCAAAATGCCAACGAACTCGCGATGATCGATGCCGCTGACTGCGGCAATCCGGTCAAGGAAATGGTTAGCGATGCCATGATCGCGGCCGCGCAAATGGAGTTCTTCGCTGGATTTGTGACCGAGATGAAGGGCGCATCGATTCCGATGGGCCCCGATGTCATCAATTTCTCGGTACGCGAGCCTGTGGGTGTCGTTGGCCGTATTATCCCGTTCAATCATCCATTTATGTTCTGTGCGGGCAAATCCGCCGCCCCGCTTGCCGCCGGCAATACCGTGGTGTTGAAGCCACCCGAACAGGCGCCCCTCTCTTCATTGCGGCTCGCCGAACTGATCGGCGGATTACTGCCGGCCGGCGCGTTCAACGTTGTGCCCGGCGGGCGCGAGGCCGGACAAAGACTGGCGAGCCATCCGGACGTCGCCATGATCGCGCTCACCGGTAGCGTCCCGACCGGACGCGCCGTGATGAAAGCCGCCTCGGATACGGTCAAACGCACCATGCTCGAGCTTGGCGGCAAAAACGCCCTCATCGCCTATAGCGACGCTGATCCCGATGACGTCGCAGCCGCGGTGATCGGCGGAATGAATTTCACCTGGTGCGGCCAGTCATGCGGCTCGACGAGCCGGGCCTTCATCCATGAAAATATATACGACGCCGTGATTTCCCGGCTGAAGGAGAAGATCAAATATTTCAAGCCCGGAATCCCGACTGATCCGGCCACCACGATGGGCGCGATCGTTTCAAAACAACAATTTGACCGAGTCATGAGCTTCATTGACTCCGCCAAGAGCGAGGGCGCCGAACTGATCACGGGTGGCGGCCCCCCGTCCGATCCGGCGCTTAAGAATGGCTTCTTTATTGAACCAACCGTGTTCGCCGTGACCGACAAAAACCGGATTGCGCGCGAGGAAATATTTGGGCCCGTGCTCGGTGTCTTCAAATGGCGCGATGAAGCCAAGATGCTGGAGACCGTCAACGCGGTCGAATACGGGCTCACCGCCTCAATTTGGACCAACGATCTTTCAACCGCGCATCGGACCGCGCTTACAGTGCAGGCGGGTTACGTGTGGATCAACGAGGTGAGCAAGCACTTTCTCGGCGCGCCGTTCGGCGGCTTCAAGCAGTCGGGATTGGGGCGAGAGGAATGCTTCGAAGAAATGCTCGCCTTCACGCAGGAGAAGAATATCCACGTGAAACTTAAGCCCGCCAAAACCTAGGGTGCCGGATCGAATCCAGCGCGTGTCCAAGCGGCTCGGTGCATCGTATCCGTCATAAAGGCAATGAAAGCGGTAGCCGCGTCTGGCACACCGCTGGCAGCAGTTACAGCCGCACCGTAGATGGTCGTCAATTGAATTGGGGCCGGCAGCGGCCCGACGACTGTCAGGCCATCAGCATTGATCACTTCGCTCTTCGGATAAAAGCCGATCTCGGCCTGCCCGCTCGCAACGAGTTGAACGCCGCCCTCAAGCGCCGGTCGGTGAATGATTCTATCTTTCATCGCATCCGCGATGCCCATTTGTTCAATCAGCTTGCCCATGTGCGTCCCGCTCGGCGTCGCTCCCGGCGTGGCATGGGTGATGGCGCGGCTTTTGAGGATTGCGTGCTTGACCTTGTCAGGCGTCGACAGATCCGGCTTTGGCGCGCCTGTACGTATCACAGCATTGATGCTGACCAGGCCCAGAATGGCGCGGGCGCGCGCCTGCACGACACCGTTCTTCTGATATTCGTCCAAGATGTTGGTCGGCATGACCAGCACGTCAGCCTTTTCGCCGGCTGCGATCTTGTCGCGCAATGTCGACATCACGGCGAAAACAAATTCCACCTTGTGTCCGGATTTACGCTCGAACTGCGGCGTAAGCTGTAGAAAGATCTCCTTCGGAGCGCCGCCGCTCATGATACGCAGTGTGGCCATCGAAAAACCTAGAGCTTGAATGTTTCGAGCGTGCCGGGATGAAACATTTCTTCTACCGTCACTAGCCGCGACGAAAGACCCTGCGAATGATGATGACGAAGGAACGTCTCCAACGTCTTGCGGTTTGGTGCAACGCCGTAAGACCAGAAGTCGTCACCCATCAGCGCGCGAGCTTCCATTAGGCGCTCCTCGACAAACGGGAGCGTCACCTTGGTCGCGGAGGTATCGCTCAACTGATCCAGCGCCATCTTTTTCGCTTGTTCGAACGCTTTGAACACCGCGCCGGGCAGCCAGGGATGCTTTTCGGCCAGTGAACGCCGCACGCCGACGAGGTGCATGATCGGAAAAACGCCGGTGCGCTTGAAATAGTCCTTCGCAGCCGCGACGGGATCAGGAAACAGCCAGCCAACATTGGGCGTGTCCTTCGGCAATGAGGGCGGGCGGGGCGCAATAAAGCCGTCGATCGTTCCTTCGGCGAGCAGTGCCGATATCGACTTGCCCTTTGGCGCGTCTTCAAGCTTCACGTCCGGCGGCAGCTTTATGCTGATTTTTTCCGGTCGGTCGGCATCTTCAATGCCGCCACGCACCCATTGAATATCCGATGGCTTCACACCGTGATCGTCCTGGAGAATGGCGCGCGCCCATACATTCGCCGTCAACTGATATTCCGGCACGCCGACTTTCTTGCCCTTGAGGTCAGCCGGCTTCTTGATACGGTCGGTGCGCACATAAATAGAGGTGTGGCGGAACGCGCGCGACACGAAGGCAGGCACGCCGACATAAGGACTGTTTCCCAGTGCCGTCTTGACCGTAAAACTCGAGAGAGAGAGTTCGCAGATATCGAATTCTGCCTGCCGGAAGGCGCGGAAAAAGATCTCTTCCGGTGATAGCGTCATACACGCCGGCTTTACACCGTCGATCTGCACGCTGCCGTCGATCAGCGCGCGCGTTCGGTCGTAGGGGCCGACGGCTACGGAAAGATTGAGTTTTGCCATGTGAATCCCGGCTGGACGCTTTGCCGAGATGTCATATTCGAATTGCCGCCGGGACGCTACTCCACCCCGCGTTTTTGCGTTTTCTCGTCAGGTGTTACGTCGACGGCCTGCGCATGGCCTGTGATTTTCACGGGCTCGCGGCAATCCTTCATGCAGGGATTCGAATTCCAGAAGGCCTTCTCGGTTTTCTCACGATCGTCGTCGAAGAAGCCGCCCTGGTTCGGCATCTTCACCCGGCTCCAGGTTTCTTTCGACAGCACAAATTTGTCGTCAACGATGTCGTTGAGATTGAGCACATAAGCCGTGACGGCGTAGAGCTCATCATTGCTGAGCGATTCCGCATCTCCAAAGGGCATCGAGCGGCGGATATAATCGAACACGCTCGACAGATAGGGAAAATACGAGCCGACGGTCTTGACCGGATCATGCGAGGCGAGCGTGCCTTTGCCTTGCGCAAGCTGCGGCCAACGGCCGGCGCTTTCGCCAAATTCACCGTGACAAGCCGCGCATTTGTCCAGGTAGACTTTTTCACCGTCCTTTACGGAGCCACGGCCCGGCGGCGCACCCCGCCCGTCCGGCCGCACGTCGATATCCCAGCCGGCAATTTGCCCCGGTGTAGCAACGCGGCCGACACCATAATTGCGTGGAGTGTCGTCTTTCACCTGCGCGCGTACCGGCGCGGCAAGAGCGAACAGCAGCGTGACGGCAAGCCCGAGCCTAGCCAACCTCGACATTCTCGACCTCCCCGTCCGCCTTCAGTGCCCAGGTCTGAATGCCATTGTTGTGGTAGATCGAATTGACGCCGCGGATCTTGCGCAAGGCGTCCTTGCCCGGCTGCACGTAGCCCGTGTCATCCATGGCGCGCGATTGCAGCAAAAGCTCTTCGCCGTTCCAGTCGAGCTCGTAGTAAAAGCGCACGCAGGCCTTGTCGAACACCGGCCCATCGATTCGCGCGGCGCGCCAATTACGTCCACCATCGAGCGAGATGTCGACGCGCTTGATCTTGCCGCGGCCGGACCATGCCAGGCCCGAGATCACGTTGAACCCCTTCTGTTTCACCGGCGCTTGCGGTGAAGGCGAGGTAATGACCGATTTCGCGTCCATCAGGAATGTAAATTGACGCGCTTTGCCATTTTCGAGCAGGTCGGTGTACTTGGACGTTTCTTCGCGCGTGAACCACGGTTGATCACCGACCTTCAGACGGCGCAGCCACTTCACCCAGACGTTGCCTTCCCAACCGGGCACCACCAGCCGCACCGGGTATCCTTGCTCGGGGCGAAGCATTTCGCCGTTCATGCGATAGGCGACGATACAGTCGTCGAGCGCCTTGCCGAGCGGGATCGAGCGGTTCATCGCGGCCGCATCGCCGCCTTCAGCCATGATCCATTTTGCGTTCGGCTTGAGACCCGCCTGTTCCAGTAAAACTTTCAGGGTCACGCCGGTGTATTGCACGCAATGCACCATGCCGTGGGTGTATTGGCAGCCGTTGAGCTGTGCGCCGCGCCATTCCATACCCGAATTGGCGGCGCATTCGAGAAAATGGATCTTGTTGACCCGCGGCAGACGCTTGAGCTCATCGAGGGCAAAAATCAGTGGCTTCTCGACCAACCCATGCAGCATCAGCCGGTAGTCATTGGGATCGATTTCGGCGATGCCGCCGTGATGACGCTCGAAGCACAATCCATTCGGCGTGATGATGCCGTCGAGCTGATGCAGCGGCGTGAAACTTACGGAAGATTCAGGCGTGGCGGTCAGCCATGGAACGGTCCGGCGAATGACGTGCTTTTCGTATTTGGATGGATTGCCGTAAGCGCGCACGCCAACACCCTCGCCGAGTTGGCGCGTCCAATCGGCGACATTGGGGGGAAGGTTCTTGGCGTTATCGGCACGTGCAGAGCTCGCGCCGGCCGCGGCAAGCCCGGCGGCGCCGGCAAGAAAGCGACGGCGCGTGGTGCGCTTCTTATCGGTCGGCTGTGTCATCGGCACCTCCCAGCGGATCGGCTTGCGGGTAGGCTCATATCACATTCTATTTTATGAATGTAATATGACTTGCCGCTAGACCCCGGAAATTTTTACGCTGCTGTTAGGCGCCACCCGCACGGTTTTTTCCGCGGCGATATAGCGCTCGACCAAATCCCAAACCGGCGGACCCTCAGTACCTTCGTTCACGCTCGCCCAGCCCGCGACCACGTATTCTTTCTTGGACTCAATAGCCTTGCCCGATTTCAGATACGTCATTGCCGAGATGCGCTGACCAACCGGTTTGGAGATGTCGATTGCGTAGCCAAGGCCTCCGCAGCGGACCATGTCGCCGCCCTGCTGGTAGTATGGATCCGGATTGAACAAGTTGTCGGCAACGTCCTCCAGCACCTCTTTCAACCGTTCGCCCGTCATCGACGTGCGGTAGACCTGCGGATAGGTGATCGCCGTGGCGTTGTGAATGTCTTCGATGGTAATGGGCTGGCCGGGCAGCACGCTGGTGCCCCAACGGAAGCCGGGGGATAGCGCGATTTCAGCGTCGCGCTCCTTCAGGAGCGCCGCACAAATCAGATCGTCAAACGTGCCATTGAAATTGCCACGCCGGTAGAGCAGCGAGTCGGCGCGCCCAACCTCACGCCCAAGGTCTTTTGCATAAGGCGCGCGCACCCTGGCAATCGCCGCCGTCATCTCCGCATCCGGCCTAATCGCATCGGCAAATAGCGGGATCAGCTTGTAGCGGAAGCCTTTCACCGCGCCATTTTGCACGTCGAGATCGAGCCGTGAGACAAATTTTCCGTGGCACCCGGACGCGACCAACAGCGTGCTGCCAACTTTGACGGCTTCCGGCAGGGCATCGTGGGTATGGCTAGTTAGGATCACATCAATGCCCGGGACGCGCGCGGCAAGCTTGCGGTCCACGTCAAAACCATTGTGCGAGAGGAGTACGATGAGCTGCGCACCACCTTTGCGCGCCTTTTCGACATTGGCGCGAACGTCTTCCTCCCGGATACCGAATGACCATTTGGGCATCATCCAGCGCGGATTGGCGACTGGGGTATAGGGGAAAGCCTGGCCAAGCACGGCGATTTTGATGCCGCCTTTCTCGAACATCTTCATCGGCTCGAATGCGGGTTCATTCCATTCTGTGTCGCGAATGTTGAGGGCCAGAAACGGAAAGCCAAGGCCCTTGATCAGTTCCTTCACCCGCGCCTCACCGTAGGTGAATTCCCAATGGCCGGTCATGGCGTCGGGTTTGAGCAGCGCCATGCAGTCGACCATGTCCTGGCCTTTGCTGCGGTTCGAACCGAGCGAGCCCTGCCAGGTGTCCCCGCCATCAAGAAAAAGGACCTTGTCTTCGCCGCGTTCGGCGCGGACTCGCTTAACCACCGTAGCAAGCCGATCAAGTCCACCGATGCGGCCATAGGATTTTGCCAGCGCCGCGAAATCCTGATCGGTAAGGGCGTAGGCCGAGGCCGATTTTTCAGGAATACCGAAGCGTTTGAGGAAATCCCTGCCCGTAATATGCGGCGGTTGTCCTCTCGCCTCACCAACACCGAGATTAACCGACGGCTCGCGGAAATAGACCGGCATCAGCTGGCCATGAATATCGGCAACGTGGAGCACCGTTACATTGCCGAGCGTGTCGAACTTCAAGAGCTCGGTTTCGGTCAGGCGTTGTTGGGCGAGAGCACGCGCAAAAATGCCATCGCCCGCCGCGAGTGCCGCAGCGGCAACGCCGACGTGAAGGATTTCGCGGCGAGTAATCATCGAGTTTCCACGAATAATCCGTCATCCACGAGCAACGCTCGAAGGACGACGACCACAGCAGCCAGCGGCCTCAGTGCCTGATGCCAGGTACGCTGAGCTTCTGCCCGTCGTTCTGGGCGGCGAGATACAACTCGAGATCGCCGTATTCCTTGGCATCGGGCGGCAGCTCGTCGGCGCGGATGTTAACCTGGCACCACTGGAAGCGCTGCCGGATATCCCAGATTGCCAATAGGCTGGTGCGCCATGTCGGAAAGTGATCGTACTGCCCTTTCGGCTCACCCAACCATTGCCCGCGAATCCAGTGGTTTGCCGATTTGCCATGGCAATCGGTACAGGCAAAATTCAGTTCACCGAGCTTGCGATTGGAAAGCTCCTTGCCGCGCTCGATCGCCGCTTTCGACTCCGCGCTCGTGGTATCGATCTGGATCGGCGTGCCGTTGGCAAGAAAGTGCAGATAGACCGACATGGCGCGGTTATCGTCGGTCTCCATCAGCCAGTTGGCCCCGGTGGTGGCTCTGGCATGGCGAGTCACGAACTCCTCAACACCCAGAACCTTGTTGAGCCGTGGCTCCCACCTCGGCATCGACGCCGCCCAGGTCTTGAATTCGGCTTTTGCGTCGCTGTGGCAGCTCTGGCACGACTTGCCGGCTGCACCGGCCTGCTTCCAGAGATCCTGCGCTTTATCCACCGCCCACATGCCGGGATTTTCAATCGGATCGAGGTTTTCGCGTTTCTCAACCGGGGCTGGCCGCTTTTCTGGATCGTCCAATTCGGTCTTGAATGCTGCCGGAGACTTCAACGTCTTCAGGAACGCGACCATGTCGCTGATTTCCTGGTCATTAAACACACCGTGTCCACCCCAAGGTGGCATCACCGTCTCCGGATTATAAACGCGCGGATCATAGATATAATTGAACAAATACTCGTCCTCGCGGCCCGCACTCCCAATTTGCGAAAGATCCGGTCCGACATTTCCGGGAAGATTGGCACCGCCGGCTGGGCCCATAACATGGCAAGCGAGGCAGGAGCCTCCGCGATTCCGATCGGCGACCAGCTCGGCGCCTTTGGCGGCGTCGCCCGTAATCGGACCGGCGAGCTTGCGCGGCGCTTTCGGCGCTGACGGTGACGCTACCTGGGCAAGCGTGTTCCACTTGGACTCGTCACGTGCCGGCCACCCGGCATACCGCTTCCAGGGCCGCGCTGACGCATCACCATTAGTATCGAGTGGTGCTTCCTTCTTATTGCCTTGTGCGCCTGCGCCCGACCCTCCTGCGATGACGAAGGCACCAGCCACGAGCAAGACGGCGGCCGTGCCGATCGCCAGAATCCCGCCAAGCCTCATCGCATCCTCCCGACTCATTCTTGTTGTGCCGCGCAATGCACTCTGCACGGTTGTCAGCTCACAGTGATACTTTCTTCGGCCGTCGTGACCGTGCCGTCGTCGTCAGTCCAGGTAAATTTAAACGTGCCGCTCTCCTCTACCCTGGCATGGAATTGCATGTAGGGATTAGCTGCGACCGCAGGTTCGATATCTGCCGTAAACACCGGCTTGCCGTTAAATTCGCAAACGAACTTGTTGATGATCTTGCGCGGAATCGCCTTGCCATCCTTGTCCTTGCGCTGGCCAGACTCCATCACGTGTGGCAACAACGTCTTGATCTCGATAACTTCGCCCTTCTTGGCTTCCTTCGGAAGCTTGAGCCGTGGCTTCTCCGCCATGATTCTCTCCTGATGTTGTCGGATCAGCCGCCGCAGCCGCCGATAGTGACTTTCACCAGCTTCTGATTGGTGAAGAGCTCGCCCTTGCTGGTCTTTGCAACTGCAATGATGTTCTGGGTCGCGGCAAGACGGATTCGCGTGGACGCCTCTGCCTTGCCCGAAAGCGGGGAGAAGCGGAACGTGGCCACGCCAGGATTGGGATTACCATCAGCGACCACGAGAATTTCACTGACATAGTTGTCGCCCACCATCGGAGCATCGACCGAAACAGATAACGGCACGGTATTGCCGTTCTCGGCGATCTCAGGCAGCTCGATCGAGACCTTGCTCTTTTCCGCCGTCTTGCCGCCGGTGAATTTGGCGATCTGATCGGCGGCCTCCTTGGCCGCCGCCGACACGCTATCGGGCAAGCCGATAAACGTAGCCGCCGCGCCCGAGGCGCCGAGCGCCAAGGCAGCGCGACGTGATAGTTGCCGCATCGATATTTCCTCCCGGCTGATTATCTTGGAGCAGACCATGCCCCGTCGAACCCAACATAGCGGTGGTAGAGGGCTTGTTCAAATCATATTCACAAAAAAGAATATTCGTTCGACTTGCCCAATAAAACTGTCAGCTGGGCATTGTCTTCAGATAGTCGCGGAAGCTTTTGCTCTCGTAAGCTTTTTCTCGCACATAGCGGAACATGGCGAGGAAATCATCAGGCAGCATATAGCCGGGAGAGCGCGCCACCTCGCGTCTAGCCGGCGGCAGGGTCTTCAGCGTGGCAGCTTTTTCTCCGAAGAATTGAAACGTGGGTGTGAAACGCACGCCGTATTTCACGGCTAACTCTTTTTCGGAGAGTTCAGCTCCGTCAAAATCGGTAACCTTGCGCGACCCGATTATGTTGAGCTGCAGCAATTCGAAATTCGTCCTCACATAGTCCACGATTCGCAGCTGTGCGAAATTGACGAAATGGGTCTCCTTGCAATAAGGGCAGCCCTTGAGCTCCCACATAATCACAAAACGCTTGCCCTCCTTGCCGGCACCTTCGAGGTCATCGGCAAGATCAAGAAAGCTCTCCAGAAACCAGGACTGCTTGTAGAGCCCGTCGTCTGTCAAAATCGGTTGCTCAGCACGCGCGCGCGAAGCGACAAGCGCAACGAATGAGGCGGCACTAATTAGCAGATTTCGCCGTCCAATCATGATCAGCTCTTATAAACCACGCGGTCAAGTTGACCTCGTCGGTCGCGGTGGCGGTGGGTATATTTATATAGATTTGCGCGTCAAAATTGGATGAATGACGATGCTGTCCAAGGTCGCCCGTGTCGGATGCCTGATCTTAGCCCTGTTGGGCAGCGTTTTGGGAACTTTTGCCGATGATCTTGCCGATTTTAACGCGGCGGTCGAAGCGGCGAGCGCCCATAACCGGGTTGCGATTGGCTACTTGCGGACCGGTAACGCCGACCTCGCCTCTCGCGAGATAGACCGACTGCGCGATGCCTGGGCCAGATTCACCGAGCGCTTTTCCGGAGAACGGCCAGGCGCGTTCGCAGACAACGCACTCTACGGCAAACTGTTCACGGTTGTCAGCGCGCGACTCGTTGGCGCCGACCTTATGCTAAAAACCGGGCGCCTCGATGCCGCCAGCAATTCTCTCAATGACATTCGGGGCGACCTCTATAACTTGCGTAAGGCAAGCGGCGTTGCGGTGCTGGCTGATTGCGTGCGCGACGCCAACAGCACCATGGACACGCTCATGGTGTACAACGACCGGGCGCTCGATTGGGACAAGCCTGAAATACGCTCCGGAGTCGCCACAAAAGCCTCGAGCTACGGTGCCGAACTCGACCGCTGTGACGGCATGGCGAGTGAGGCGGTGCGCACGGCACCCGAATTTCGCCGACTGATAGATGGTGCCAAGGCGAGCTTGGCCCTGATACCTAAAGCAATCGCTGCCCGCGATACCGACCTCCTCCACCGCGTTCTGATCGAGCTACGCTCGTTCGATAATTTGCTGGCGTTTCGTTACGGTTGAACGCCAATCTAACAAACGGCGCAGTCCGCCTGCCCGGTCACTGCGACACACTTTGTTTTGTGGTATATTTCATGCGATTCAATATCTTCAGTTATCCTACGTTCGGATGAGGAATGAAGTTGTTGCGCATAACTCAAATATGGAAATTTTTATCTCGCAGCGCGCTTGTTGCCACCATATTTGTTATCTCGACACTCGCAAATGCGCGCGCGGCGGAACTTGTAATGTTTGAACAAGCGGGCTGCGCGTGGTGCGAAACATTTGACCGCGAAATTGCGCCGATTTACCCCAAGACAGAAGAAGGTCAGCGCGCGCCTTTACGCCGAGTCAATATCGATCATCCTTTGCCGCCAGATCTGGCTTTCATCGACGTCGAACGGCTCGCGCCACTGTTTGTGCTGGTCGATAAAGGTCAGGAAATCGGGCGCATTCGCGGCTATCCTGGCGAGGAACATTTCTGGGGACTGCTCGGCGTGCTGATGAAAAAACTGGACTCGGTCAGAACGGGTGGAGAACGAGCACAGCTGCTCGAAAAAGCGTTGCGCGCAGTCGGTTGATCGTCTGTATTCAGCCGACGCCGAAAATACGATTGTTGGTGTACTTATGGAATTGCATCACTTGGAAGCCAGCGCTCGTTCAAACGAACTCGACCGCATGGTCGACAATGCCAAACGGGCGAGCGATTTTTTAAAAGCGCTGGCGCATGAAAGCCGCCTGATGATCTTGTGCATTCTCGCCGAGGGCGAGAAGTCTGTAAGCGAACTGGAAGAGCTGCTCAGCTTGCGACAGCCGACGGTATCTCAGCAACTTGCTCGCCTCAGAGCCGATGGCCTCGTGTCGACACGCCGCGACGGCAAAGCGATTTACTACAAGCTGGCGAGCGAGGAGGCGCGAACCGTTATCGGCGCGATCTACGACGTGTTCTGCCGGAAGCTTCGCAAGCGTTAGCGGCCTATGGCGATGGCAGAAATTCGCTGGTCCTGCCCGTCAACCAGTAGGCCAGCAGGCCGAGCCACTCATAAGCGGCGGAATCGAATTGCCCCAATCCTTCCGAAAAAGTCCTTGGCACCGTCAAGTTCCATTGCCGTTCAGTGTGCCAGCCAACGGGGTAAGCCTCCACGGGAAAACCGACTGCCCGGAAACAGCCGACCGCGCGCGGTATGTGCCGCGCTGACGTCACGAGAAGCCATCGCTCGCTAGATTTAGGCTTCACAAGATCCTTCGTGAAAGCGGCATTTTCGGCCGTATTGCGGGAACGCGTTTCCAATATCGCGCGCTCGCGGCGCACGCCGAAGCTGTCGAGCAGCGGGTAAGCGAAATCTGCTTCCGCCGGCTGATTGCCGAGCAGACTTCCATCGCCGCCCGAATACACGATGCGCGCGTCAGGATAAGCGCGTGCGAGTTTCCCCATGGCGATGATCCGTCCGCCGTCGCCGCTGACGATGAATTCGCCGTAGTCGCGCGATAATTTAGGCGAAATTGCCCCTCCCAGAACAATGACCCCATCGGGTGCGCCACGGCTGGCATCCCATGGCGGAAAGCGGCTTTCGAGCGGGCGAAGGAGCAGATTCCCGACTGGAAGGAACCCTGCGGCCGCGAGCAAAACAATGCTCGTCGCTGCGGCGCGTAGCCCGGCACGTTTCCAGCGCGTCGCCATCAGAAGCACGCCTGCAAGCCCGAACACGATCAGAAAATTGGACGGCAACAATAGAAAAGCGACGGTCTTCGAAAGGATGAAGAACATCAGCGCGTCTTCTTCCAATCCTCATACCGCTTCTTGTTTTCTTCATTCGGCGGGTAAAGGCCGGGCAGCTTTGCCCCCTTCTCCACCTCCTGTACAAGCCAGCTTTCGAGGAGTTCATGTTCCGCCCCCTCATTGGCAACGAAATCTGCCAGATCCTTCGGGATCACCACGGCGCCGTCGTCGTCTGCGACAACAATATCGTCAGGAAAAATCGCGCAACCGCCACACCCGATCGGTTCATTCCAACCCACGAACGTCAGCTGGTTGACAGAGGCCGGTGCAGCAACCCCCGCGCACCATACCGGCAGCCCGGTTGCCAGTACGCCATGTTTGTCGCGCATCACCCCGTCAGTGATCAACGCGGTCACGCCGCGCTTGACCATGCGCATACACAAAATATCGCCGAATATTCCCGCACCTGTTACACCCATGGCATCCGCGACCACCACGCAATTCTCCGGCATGGCTTCAATTGCGCCGCGGGTTGAAATCGGCTTCGACCAGCTCTCTGGAGTCGCGAGGTCCTCACGAACAGGAACAAAACGCAGCGTGAAGGCCGAGCCCACCACACGCTTGCCCGAAAATCCGAACGGCATTGCCCCCGCCATCCACGAGCGGCGGATGCCCTTTTTCAGCAACATCGTGGTGATGGTGCCGGTGGTGACGTTGCGCAGGATCTCGATAGCCGAACCCATGACCAATCCTCATGCCGCTTTCAGCCCAAGTCGCTCGTCACGGCGACGCATATACGCAACAAAAGGCACCGCCAGTAGGACCATCCAAAGCTTTCCGATAATCTGCCCCGGTAGAAACTCAAGCGAGCCAAAAGCAAGCCAGAGAAACACGATCGAGTCGATAATTAGTCCGACAGTGCTCGAAGCAACTACCGCAATTACCAATCGCCGGCGCGCTAGAGGCGTATACACCGCAAAATCGGCAAGTTCAGAGAGCAGGAATGCTATCGCCGATGCTATCACCAGCGAAGGTGGTGCAAGGCCCGCCGAGATAGCCGAGCCGGCTGCAATCGCGCCAATACCGAACTCAACGCCGAGGCGTCGCTGAACCAAATCACGCAGTACCAGTGCCGCGCCGACCATCAACACGCCAGAAGGCGCCATGATTCCGGGCGCCACCGGCACCAGACAAGGACCGTTTGCAGCGCAGACGGTCCCCACATGCCCAATCATCCAGTTAGCAGCAGGAATGGTCAGACAAAACAGCACTAGAAAAATTGTGCCCTCAAAGCGGGCACGTTTGTCGTTATCAGTCATGTTTTCTTTCGGCTCACAAATTTCGCAAAACCCTGCGCTCGCAACTCACAAGCGGGACAACTACCGCAACCGAAGCCCCAATCGTGTCGTTTCGTGCGGTCACCTAAGTAACAGCTATGACTATCCTCGATGACGAGATCAAGAAACGCTTTGCCCCCTATTTGCTCCGCCATTGCGAAGGTATCGGCTTTATCCACCCACATGAGGGGTGTGTGTATGGTGACGCGTTTATCGAGACCGAGGGATAATGCGACCTGTATGGCCTTTACGGTATCATCGCGGCAGTCGGGATAGCCCGAATAGTCAGTCTCACACATACCGGCGACCATGTGGCGAACACCTCGCCGGTAGGCCAACGCTCCAGCAAAGCAAAAGAAGATCAGATTACGGCCCGGCACAAAAGTGCTTGGCAGTCCGCTGTCGGCAAGCTCGATCGCAGTTTTGCGTGTGAGCGCCGTGTCTGAGATTGCGCCAAGAGTGTCGAGCTTAAGCAGATGATCGTCGTCAAGCCGCGCCTTCCAATTGCGGTTTAAGGCCGCCATTCTTTCGCGCAAACGCGCGCGCACTTTGAGTTCGATGGCGTGCCGCTGTCCGTAGTCGAATCCAATCGTTTCTACGCGCGCGAAACGTTCAAGTGCCCAGGCGAGACAAACGGTCGAATCCTGCCCACCGGAGAAAAGGACGAGAGCTGTATCGGTTGCAAGAGTCACGGCAAGAGCACCGCCTCAATCCCACTTTGGCGACCAAGTCCAATCGACGATACGGCCACCGCGGCGCGCAAGCCCGGCAATTTCCCGCATCTCGCTATCGCTCAATTCAAAGTCGAACAGTGCAAAATTCTCCTCCAGCCGTTCCAACTTGCTGGTGCGCGGTATTACGACGATGCCTTGCTGCGTCAGCCAGCGCAGGCATACTTGTGCCGCGCTTTTGCCGTGCGCCTTGCCGATCTTTTCCAGCAACTTATCACCGACCGCATTACCGCGAGCAATCGGGCTGTACGCGACGACCGCTATTCCATACTTGCGGCAGCCCGCAATCACCTTGTCTTGATTTAAAAAAGGATGGCATTCGATCTGGTTGCAGACCAGCGGCTCGGTTGAAACCTTGTTGGCTTCCTCAAGCAGGGCGACAGTAAAATTCGAAACTCCGATCTGTCGCGTGTACCCTTCCCGCTTCATTTTAGCCATGGCACCAAGCGTCTCGGCGAGAGGTACACGCGGATTCGGCCAATGGATCAACAGCAGGTCGATGACATCGAGCTGTAGCCGCGCCAGACTTTCTTTCACGGAACGCTCAAGATCGTGCGGCGCAAGCAACGTCGGCTGTACTTTCGTAGTGACCATGACCTCCGAGCGCAGATGTGATGCACGTACGCCTTCACCTACTTCGCGCTCATTGTCATACATCTGGGCAGTGTCGATGTGGCGATAGCCCAAGCGGATCGCCTGTTCGGTCAGTCGCGCGCAATCGCGGCCACGCAGCGCCCATGTGCCAAGACCGACAATGGGAATCTTGAAGCCTTTGGCTTCGACGACTTGTACCACTTCTACTTGCCTTCCGAATCGTTGGCGAATCCGAGCAGGAAAAGCGCCCGTCGCCCGGTCTCGCGGCTCAAGCAAGCCGCCATCATAGGATTTGCCATGCTGCCATCGAAATAGTCATAGATAAAACCGCAGGTCTT
>DAHUXA010000048.1 GCA_027307405.1 Hyphomicrobiales bacterium
CGTGACAACCCGCGCAATTGCAATAGTCAGCACGCTGGTCGGTACGATGACTTATGTCTCGTCCGGCATTGAGGGCGGCGTTATTGCGCGCGCACTGGCTGCGCAATCGGAGTCGCCTGTGGTCGCGACGGATATGCGCATCGGTGGAGACGAAAAGCAGACCCGCTTCGTGGTCGATTTGAACCGAAAGATTGATCTTGCCGCGTTTACTCTAGCCGACCCGTATCGCGTCGTAGTGGATCTGCCGCAGATAACCTTCAATCTTCCCGCTAAAGCAGGTGAGCAAGCGCGTGGTCTGGTGAAAGCATTTCGTTACGGCGTTATCATGCAGGGCGGTTCGCGTATCGTCCTCGACACCAAAGGGCCCGTGCGTCTCGACAAGGCCTTCGTGCTGGATGCAGCGGAAAGCCAGCCGGCGCGGTTGGTGCTCGATCTCGTGGCCACGGATCGCGCCACCTTTATGCGCAACATCGCGCTCCAAAACCGTCCGGCGCACAACGTCGCGATTAGGCCGAGCGAGACGCCGCCAAAAATTGATGGAGATGCGCGCCCGCTGATCGTGCTCGATCCTGGTCATGGCGGCATCGACAACGGCACCAAAGGCTCGGGCGGAGAACTGGAAAAGGATGTCGTACTCGCTTTCGCGCAAGCACTGCGCGAGAAGCTCGAGAGCGGAGGAAAATATCGAGTCGCAATGACGCGCTCGGACGACACGTTCATACCGCTTGCGGAACGGGTCCGTTTTGCACGTTCGCGAAGCGCTGCTCTTTTCATCTCAGTGCATGCCGATGCCTTACCGCGCAACGAAGGTCAGGCTGAGGGCGCAACTGTCTATACGCTCTCGGAGAACGCTTCCGATGCCGAAGCGGCACGGCTGGCTGAGGCAGAAAACAAAGCCGACGTGATTGCCGGCGTCGACCTCACCACCGAGCCCGATGACGTCGCCAATATCCTCGTCGATCTTGCGCAGCGCGAAACCAAGACGTTTTCCATGCAATTCGCCCGCACGGTGGTCGGTGAACTCAAGGCCGCCGCGCGACTGCACAAACATCCGTTAAAGTCGGCAGGCTTCAAGGTGCTGCTGGCGCCGGACGTACCATCGGTACTCGTAGAGCTCGGATACATGTCGACCAAAGATGACCTCAAACAGCTCACTTCGGCAGCCTGGCGTGCCCGTACTGCCCAAGCACTGGCGCAGGCGATCGATAGCTACTTTACGCCCCGCGTTGCCGGGGGGGCAGGCGGGGGACGTAACTGAGATGGATTACCGGCCTCAGATTCAACATAAAACCCGGCAAGCACCGGGTCGCGCCGCGACCCTTGTTAATGACCGCGCTGGCTTGGCGGTAGTAAAGTGCCCGCCAGTCTTGCGGCCTGCGGTTTCAGCGGATGAAGCCGGCAGCCGGGCGCACGACAGGACCATTCGACCATGAAGCTCATATTACGCTTCTTTGGCTTTCTGTTCGCGGCAGGAACGATCCTGTTCGTGGTGGGTGTAGCCGCGGCCGCCGGTCTGCTTTGGCACTTTTCCAAAGATCTACCGGACTACTCGCAAGTACAGGACTACGAGCCGCCGGTGATGACGCGGGTTCATGCGGCAGACGGCTCGCTGGTGGCGGAATATGCGCGCGAACGACGGCTGTACATTCCCATCCAGGCGGTACCCAAACTGGTGATCAATGCCTTTCTCGCTGCCGAGGATAAGAACTTTTACGAGCATGGCGGGCTGGATTTCACCGGCATAGCTCGCGCTGCCGTTGTCTACCTTCAGAATTATGGATCGAGCCGACGCCCGCAGGGCGCTTCAACCATTACGCAACAGGTTGCCAAGAACTTCTTGCTGACCAACGAACTTTCGATGGCGCGAAAGGTCAAGGAAGCGTTGCTCGCCCTGAAGATCGAACGCACTTACAGCAAGGACAAGATTCTCGAGCTTTACTTGAACGAAATCTACCTGGGGCTTGGGGCCTATGGCATCGCTGCGGCGTCATTGGTGTATTTCGACAAGGCGGTGAACGAACTCACGGTCCCGGAGGCCGCCTATCTCGCGTCGCTGCCCAAGGCGCCAAGCAACTACCATCCATTCCGCCAGCGCGAGCGCGCCCTTGAGCGTCGCAACTGGGTGCTCGACCGTATGGCCGAGGCGGCCTTTATCAAGACCGCTGACGCCGAGCAGGCCAAGAAATCGCCGCTCGGCGTGACCACAAAGGTAACCGGCGCTCATCCATTCGCCACCGAATATTTTGCGGAGGAAGTCCGCCGCGAGCTTTACGAGCGGTACGGTGAGAAGAAGCTGTACGAAGGTGGCCTCTCCGTGCGCACCTCGCTCGATCCCAAGCTGCAGGTATTGGCGCGCAAGGTGTTTGCCGACGGCTTGGTTCGTTTCGATGAAACGCAAGGCTGGCGTGGGCCGGTCAGCAAGATCGACTTTGCGGGCGACTGGGGTGTCAAACTTGCCGACGTGAAATCCCTGTCGGACATAGCGCCCTGGCGATTGGCCGTCGTGCTTGAGGTCAGCGATCAGTCGGCCCGAATTGGGTTGCAGCCGGGGCGTGAGCCGGGCGGTTTTGTCAGCAAAGAACGCGCGGTCGGAATATTGCCGCTCGAAGGTATGAAATGGGCGAAGACGGGCGGGAAACCGGTCGGAAAGGTCGGTCAAGTCCTTAACGCCGGGGACGTTGTCTATGTGGAGCCCGCCAAAACCGAGGGCCAGTTCGTCCTACATCAAATACCGGAGGTTTCCGGCGCTATGGTGGTGGAAGATCCATGGACCGGACGCGTGCTCGCCATGGTTGGCGGGTTCTCTTTCGATCAGAGCCAATTCAATCGTGCGACCCAAGCATTGCGCCAGCCGGGCTCATCTTTCAAACCTTTCGTGTACGCGGCTGCTCTCGACAACGGCTACACACCGTCGACCATTGTGCTCGACGCGCCGCTCGAGATAGACCAGGGGCCAGGCGTCGGCGTTTGGAGGCCTGAAAACTACGAAGGCGGTTTTAACGGTCCTTCCACACTGCGTTTCGGTATTGAGCATTCGCGCAACGTAATGACAGTGCGCCTCGCGCAGGATATCGGCATGCCGTTGATTGCCGACTACGCCAAGCGCTTCGGGGTCTATGACGATTTGCCGCCCTATCTTTCATTCGCTCTTGGCGCGGGTGAGACCACGCTGCTTCGCATGACGACGGCTTACGGGATGTTCGACAATGGCGGGCGGCGTATTAAGCCAACCTTGATTGACCGCATCCAAGACCGCTACGGCCACACCGTTTACAAGCACGACGAGCGGGAATGCATCGGCTGCGATGGCAAGAAATGGGAGAATCAGCCCGAGCCTTCGCTAGTTGACCGGCGCCAACAGGTGCTTGATCCGATGACCGCCTATCAAATCACGTCGATGATGGAAGGGGTCGTTCTACGTGGCACTGCGGCGGGAGCGGGCTTCCAAAAAGAGGTCGGCAAACCAGTCGCCGGCAAGACCGGCACCACCAATGATGAAAAGGATGCTTGGTTTATCGGCTTTACGCCGGACATCGTTGTGGGTGTCTATATGGGCTATGACAAGCCGCGCCATCTTGGTCGTGGCGCGACCGGTGGTCATCTTTCCGCGCCGATCGTCAAGGATTTCCTCAAAGTTGCACTCGCCGACAAACCGTCGGTGCCATTCCGTGTGCCACCAGGCATTAAGCTCGTCCGTGTCGATCTGAAGGCCGGGACACGTGCAGGCCCGGGGACTGAGCGGGCGATCCTGGAGGCGTTCAAGCCTGGCACCGCGCCGCCGGACAACTACTCGGTCGTCGGTGATGGGGGCGAAAGCCAAGGTCAAGGACGGTCCTGGGGTGTCGGTGTCAGCCCTGATGCCGATCGTGCAGTTCGTTCCGGCACAGGCGGACTTTATTGATGATCCAGGCCACGGCGGTTGCGCCGGTCCGGTTCCGTCGTTAAACCACGTCACATGAATCAATCGCTGCTCCGGCGGCAATGGAATTCAGCATGCGCGCGGAAACGCAAAATCTGGTCGAAGAAATCAAGCAGTCGGTGCGGCTGCTGAGGAGGCATCTTTGATGTCGATACCGCGACACGACGCCTCGCCGAATTAAACAAAGAGTCGGAAGATCCCAATCTCTGGAACGATCAGTCGCGTGCCCAACGCGTCATGCGCGAGCGCGATGCGCTCGATGACCAGCTCAAAGCGATCAGCCGTATCGAGCAGGAGCTGGAAGACCAGCTCACTCTGATAGAGCTCGGCGAGGGGGAAAAAGACGACAAGACCATCTCCGAGGCGGAAGCGGCGCTCAGACGGCTGAAGGTCGAGGTGGCGCGGCGCGAGCTGGAAGCGTTGCTTTCGGGCGAAGCCGACGCCAACGACTGCTATCTCGAAGTTCACGCCGGCGCCGGCGGCACCGAGAGCCAGGACTGGGCAAACATGCTCATGCGCATGTATGTGCGCTGGGCGGAGGCGCACGGGTATAAAGTAGAGTGGATCGAAGAGACCGAAGGCGAGGGCGCCGGGATCAAATCCGCGACAGTCGTCATCAAGGGTCACAACGCTTACGGGTGGCTCAAAAGCGAGAATGGTGTTCACCGCCTGGTGCGCATCTCGCCGTTCGACGCAAACGCCCGACGGCATACATCTTTTGCCAGTGTCACCGTCTATCCAGTCGTGGACGATCGCATCAAGATTGATATCAAGGAAAACGATGTACGTACCGACGTCATGCGGTCTGGCGGCGCCGGCGGCCAGCACGTGAACAAGACTGAGTCGGCGGTTCGCCTCACGCACATCCCGACAAATATCGTTGTGAAGTGTCAGAGTGATCGTTCGCAGCATCGCAATAGAGCCATGGCGTGGGATATGTTGCGAGCCAAACTCTTTGAAGCGGAGATGAAGAAGCGTGAAGAGAAGGCAGCGGCCGAGCAAGCCGCTAAGACTGATATCGGGTGGGGTCACCAGATTCGTTCCTACGTGCTGCAGCCCTATCAGATGGTAAAAGATCTGCGCACCGGGCTTTCCACGTCAAACACTGCTGGCGTGCTCGACGGCGATCTGGACGAATTTATGCAGGCGGCGCTAGCGCAAAAAGCTTTCGGTGGCGGACCCGAGCAGGTCGAGGATGTGGAGTAAGCTTATGGTGCCTGCGCCTAAACGTCGCCGAGCCTTAATCCCGCACGCAAGAATTTCTGCGGATCGACCGCCTCGCCGTTGATGCGTGTCTCATAATGCAAGTGCGGACCGGTTGAACGGCCAGTTGATCCGATCCTGCCGACGATTTCGCCAATGCGTACAACTTGACCGATTTTCACGCTGATTTGGGATAAATGACCATAGCGCGTGGCTAGGCCATTGCCGTGGCTGATCTCCACCATATTGCCGTAGCCGCCTTCGCGGCCGGCGATGGTGACGCTGCCGGTCGCAGTTGCGCGCACCGGCTCACCGACTTCCCCGCGAAGATCGATGCCGGTATGGACGGCTGGACGACCTAGAAACGGATCCATGCGCATGCCGAATGGCGAACTCATATCTACTTCGCCGATCACGGGTTTGCGGACTGGCACAGCGACCAGCGTGCGCGTGTAGCGGTCGATTTGCGCGCGCGCGACATTGATACGGTAAAGTTGGCGCTCGAAAGCACTGGCGCCTGATTGGGGCGGCCTTAGCGGAACATACGGTCCGCCAACCGGCCCTTCGGCTGATGTCCGGCCGCCATTAATTCCAAGGTCGGCCAAAACACTTTGCATCCGGCGGGCCCTTGTGTCGATGCGCTCTTCGAGATCGGTAAGCGTTGCCACCTGCCGTTGCTCGATTTTGTCGAGGGACAGTGAAACGCGCGCGAGCACGCCGTTAAGGCCAACCGCAGTCTCGCGCTCCGCGATACGTGTCACGCTCGCGGGCAACTCGCGTGACTGCAGCCGGGCTTCGCGGTCTGGCGGGGCAACGAAGATCACGGTGTCACTGATTGGCGATGGCCGTACCGGTTTCTCGGGAGGGATTGCCGCAGACGGCGCGATGCGTGCGGGTTTGACTGTACCGGTTGTTGATGGATCGCCGGTCAGCGTCGAACTGCGCTGCTCCAATGTGGCTTGCCGCTGCAGTAGTGCATTGAGTTTTTTTTCGAACTGCTCCTGGTCGAGTAATTGGCGACTCATGATGCGGTCGACCTTCGCACGCAGTTCCGCGATTCGATCCTCGTAAGCAAATTGCATTTCGGCCTGCCGACCGATCAAGCGCGTGAGGACATTGTCGCGAAACGCAAAATAGCTGCCGGTCGCGATCGACCACACCGCCATGATGACAAGCGTGCCAACGACAATCCAGAACGCGACCGGTCCAATACGGATTTGGTGTCCTGCGTGCGTTAGCGTGTAACCGTCGTGACCGCGGTGCAGGTGTCGAGAGATCGCGGCGGCCGATTGAGCCCGTGGGTGCACGCGCCGGGCGGTTTGGTCAGCGGCCGAGTAATACGAAGGGGACGAATGCGACATCGACGCTCCGTGCCGGGGTCGGCCGTGGTCGAGCCGCAGTCCAGCAAGGTCGATATCAATCGGATATGGTTAAGAAAGCCGTAATCCCGGTAGGATATGGCTATGATTCATCAGCAATTGCTGGGGATTAGCGACCGCGGGTGGCTGACAAAACCTCTTCGGCGTGTCCAGGCACCCGCACTTTCGGCCAGATCCGAATGATACGGCCGGTGGCGTCGATCAGGAAGGTCTTGCGAATGACTCCCATGTATTTGCGCCCGTACATCGATTTCTCGCTCCAGGCCCCATAAGCTACGAGCATCGTTTTGGTTTCATCGGACCCCAGTGCAATGGCGAGCTTATGTTTGGATTTGAATTTATCCTGTGCCTGCACGGGATCGGCCGAGACGCCGAGAATTGAGGTACCGGCCTTGGCGAATTCCGCGCGCAGCCGTGAGAATGCGATCGCTTGCTTGGTACAGCCGGGTGTGTCGGCCTTGGGATAGAAATAAAGAACGAGGTTGCTGCCCTTGAAGTCTTTCAGCGAGACTTTGCCGCCGCCATCCCGCGGCAGGGTGAAGGCCGGTGCCTTCGCACCCGCAACAAGCTCGCGCTTCATGTGCCTTCCTTTCGTCGTTTTCGAGCGGTCATGTCGCACATGCCATTTGCGTCGAAGGGGCGCAACGGGTTCCACCGATATGTACCTTTCTTCCCCAGCTGTTGGTCTGGGCCACCGACACGACACCCATGCTGCGTCTGACGCGAAGAACGCGACCTAACGGATGACAGGTCCAGAGCACGAGCACGGATACCGCGCCCACGCCGTCGCCGTGGGGCATACGAGGCGCCGGAAACGCATATCCTATCGACTTGGGTCGTGGCGCTGGATCGGACTGCGTCGCGCGGGCCTCTATTTGCTTCGCTCGCGAATCCTGCGGCGATTATTCTGGGGCTCAGTGATCTGCGCTACGATCGCAACGCTTGCGGCGCTTGGCCTGTGGTGGCGTCTGTCTAGTGGCCCAATCGAACTTAACATCGCGACTCCGTGGTTGAAGGCCGCAATCGAGGAAAACTTCGGCGGCAATCATAGCGTGGCGGTCGGAGGCACCCAACTCGAGCGCGATGAACGGGGCCGTACCTCGTTGCGTCTGCGGGACATCGTGGTGCGCGATGCAGACGGTACGGTGGTTGCGAGTGCACCAAAAGCTGAAGTTGGCCTCTCGGGCAGAAGTCTCCTTGTGGGGCGCTTGCGCGCTCAAAGCCTCAACCTCGTCGGCGCCGAGATGTCAGTCCGAATTGAGACGGACGGCCGCCTTACCGTATTCGCCGGGGCTGACACGCGGCCGATCGCTACGGCGGCGCCGACCGTCGGACCTTTGCCTTCCACAGAGGCGCGCTCTGCGGCGTCGCCCCAAGGTGTTTTGCACGCAGAGTTTCAAAATCTCGCGGCCATCATGGCGCGGATCGATGCTGTCGGCGAGACCGGCCTTGATGGTCACGATCTGCGTGAACTTGGTCTCAAAAATGGAAACCTGGTTGTTGATGACCGGCGCAACGGTAAGCAGTGGAAGTTTGACGGCATCAATGTGAGTCTGACGCGGCCCCGGCAAGGCGGGGTAATTTTTCGATTGGAATCCGATAATCCAGAGCGCCCTTGGGTGCTAAGTGCGGCCATGCGGCCACTCACCGACGGGATTCGCGCAATCGGAATCGAAGCGCGGAAGGTCTCCACGCGCGATATTCTGTTGGCGATGCGGCTGAACATGGCGAATTTCGATGTTGATCTGCCGCTGTCGGCGAGCGTCCGCGCCGAGATTTCGCCGGAAGGGACGCCGCAGCTGGTGCAAGGTCAGCTTGTTTCTGATGCCGGATCCATCGTCGATCGCCAATACGACAGAATTAACCTCAACGTGGATCACGCCGATTTCCGATTCAATTGGGATGCCCGAAGGCACAGCTTGATCGTGCCGTTTCAAATTCAATCGGGCGGAAATCAATTTACAATGCGCGCGACGCTGGAAGCACCGCCTGAACAAAATGGAGTTTGGCTGCTCAACGTGACGCGGGGCGACTCCGTGATTGACCCCGTCATACTTACCCCTGGCGCAGGGGCGGACGAGGAGGGGATAGCCATCAATCGCGTGACCGTACGCGCACGGCTCGACACAACCCGCAAACGCATTGAGCTCGAGCAAGGTGATCTCAGCCGCATTGATACGCGTCCCTCGCACAATATTGGCATGGCCGTCACGGGAAGTCTGGACTACTCGGGTGCCGAACCGCACGTCGCTTTCGGCGTTGCAGGCACACGGATGCCAGTGTCGGCGTTGAAGCGGCTGTGGCCGTTCTTTGCCGCCGCCGACGTTCGGTCATGGGTCGACGAACATATTTCAGGTGGCATGGTCGAGCGCGTAGTGGTTGCGGGCAACGCGCCACTGGAAGACTTCAAACACAACGGCCCGCCTATGCCGGATGATGGCCTATCTGTCGATATCGAGACCAGCGGAACAACGGCGCGGCCGATCGCAAATTTGCCGCCCATCCGTGACGCCGACCTCACTCTGCGCATCGTTGGCCGCAATGCCGTCGTCAATCTCGGCCGCGGCACTGTCGAGGCGGCACCTGGGCGAAAACTCAATATTGCCGGGGGCGTCTTCGAGGTCCCCGATACGCATCCGAAGCCAGCGCCGGCGCGCGCGAGCTTCCGCATCGACGGCGGCATGCCGGCTGCAGCTGCGTTACTTGCAAGTGAGGGATTGCGCGACGAAGTCGGCATCACGCTCGATCCCGCGTCGACACGCGGCACGGTTGCCGCTCAGGTTGCGGTCAAATTGGCGATTGCGCGACCAATGCCGGAGAACGCCTCGAGCTATACGATTAACGCGGACCTTTCAAATTTTGCCGCAGATAAAATGTTGCTGGGCCAGAGAGTCGAAGCTTCGATCCTCAAAGCGACGGCAACAAGTGACGGGTTTCAAATCAGAGGCGATGTCAAAATCAACGGTACGCCCGCTACGATCGACCTGCGGAAACAGAAGGGCGATGCCAACGCCGAATTACGCATGCAATCGACGATAGATGAAGCAGCTCGTCGTCGGCTTGGTATGGATCTCGGCTCTACCGTCACCGGCGCCATTCCCGTCAAAGTCGTCGGCCGTGTCGGCGATAACGTAAGCGACGACGCCATGAGCGTGGAGGCCGATCTGACTCCTGTGAAGATCGACAATCTCTTGCCCGGCTGGGTGAAACCGGCCGGGAGATCCGCGCGCGCGACCTATACAATGATGAAGACCAGCAAAACCGTTCGTTTCGACGACCTAAGCATCGACGGTTCAGGCGCGACTGTGCGCGGCTCGGTCGAATTCGACAGCGCGAATGAGCTTCTTTCGGCAAATTTCCCGGTTTTCGCCTTGTCCGACGGAGACAAGCTGACCTTGAAGGCCGATCGCGGCACTGACGGCGCCCTGCGCGTGGCGATGCGCGGCGATATTTACGACGGCCGAAATTTTGTGAAGTCGTCTTTGGCGTCGACTGACAAGACCAGGCAAAAGCAGGAGGATCTTGACCTCGACATCAAGGTTGGCACTGTCGCGGGCCATAACGGCGAGACTTTGCGTGGGCTCGACCTAAAATTGTCTCGCCGTGGTGGTCGCATTCGCAGCTTTGCAATGACGAGCAAGATCGGGCGCGACACCCCACTCAACGGCGACCTGCGCGTGCGTGCGCGCGACAACCATCAGGTTATCTATTTCGAGACGGATGATGCCGGTTCGCTATTCCGGTTTACAGACATGTATCCGCGCATGTTTGGAGGACAAATGTGGGTCGCGCTCGATCCGCCCACACAAGAACAATCGCCGCAAATAGGGACGCTCTATATTCGTAGTTTCGCGGTGCGCGGGGAGCCCGCGCTCGACCGGGTAGTATCGGGAGCGCCGGGGGCCGCCGGCACCAGCGGAGTTGATTTCAGCGAAATGCGCGCCGATTTCACGCGTTTTCCCGGCAAGATGGCAGTTCGGGATGGCATTGTGCGTGGACCACTGGTGGGCGCGACGGTCGAAGGCAACATCGATTACACACGCGACGACGTTCATTTGCGCGGCACCTTCGTGCCCTTCTACGGGCTCAACAATATGTTCGGCCAAATTCCAATCGTCGGGCTGTTTCTTGGAGGCGGCAACAAGGAAGGCCTGCTCGGCATCAACTATGAAGCGGTTGGCCCGCCGGGCGCCCCCCGCATTACGGTCAACCCGGTCAGCGCCATCGCGCCCGGCCTGTTGCGTAAATTCATCCCGTCACCGGGAACGTTCGATCCCAATTTTCTCCCGCCGACGCGGTGAGGAGCAGGCTATCTACGCTTAAGCTGGAAGTGTCGCTTTTTCCCAAACGACAGAATGTGTACGCCTTCAGGCGTTGCGTTGCTGTGCGTTAGCGTCATCTTCTCGTCAACGACGACTGCGCCGTTCAATCTAATGCCGCCACTTTTGATTTGGCGGCGGGCTTCACTCGTCGATGATACGGCGCCGGTCGCCACGGCGGCGTTGAGAATGCCCACGCCGTTTTCAATTTCGAGAGTCGGGAGCGTCTCCGCTGGCGCACCTTCTTCAAATGTTTTCCGCGCGGTTTCAGCCGCTTGGTCGGCAGCGATACGGCCATGCACTAGAGCCGTTGCTTCTGTGGCAAGCACTTTTTTCGCCTCGTTGATCTCGCTGTCTTTGAGTGCGGACAGCCGCGCGATCTCGCCGAGAGGGAGCACCGTGAATAGCTTGAGAAAACGCGCAACGTCTCCGTCCTCTGTGTTGCGCCAGTATTGCCAGTAGTCGTAAGGGCTCACCAGATCGGCATTGAGCCACACCGCTCCGGCTGCTGTTTTCCCCATTTTGGCTCCGGATGAGGTGGTGATCAGCGGCGCCGTGAGCGCAAATAGTTGCGCATTCTGCATGCGACGTCCGAGGTCGATGCCGTTGATGATGTTGCCCCACTGGTCGGAGCCACCCATCTGCAGAATGCACGTATATCGTTTGTTTAGCTCAACGAAATCGTACGCCTGTAAGACCATGTAGTTGAATTCAAGGAACGACAGCTCTTGCTGGCGATCGAGTCTCAGCTTCACCGAATCGAAAGACAGCATGCGATTGACCGAGAAATGCCGGCCAACGTCGCGCAGGAAGTCGATGTAGTTAAGATTGTTGAGCCAGTCGGCATTATCGGCCATGACGGCATTGCCACCGGCGTCTTCGAATTTCAGAAACTTCGAAAAAATCGCGCGAATACCTTTGAGGTTTTCGTTGATTGTCGCGTCGGTAAGAACGCGGCGGCTTTCATCCTTGCCGGACGGATCGCCGACGCGCGTTGTGCCGCCGCCCATCAGCGCGATTGGACGATGTCCAGTCTGCTGTAGCCAATAGAGCATCATGATCGGCAGCAGCGACCCGACATGTAATGAGGCGGCAGTGCAGTCGAAGCCGATATAGGCGGTAATCGCGCCAGCCTTGGCTCGCGAATCCAGCGCCTCCGGTTCCGAAATCTGGTGGATGAAACCGCGCTCGGCCAGAATGTTAAGGAAATCGGATTTATAGGCGCTCATGGATATGTACCCATTGATAGCGACTTGGCGCGGCCGGATCGCTTCCTGGTGGCGGGTGGTGTAACAGGTCCGGCGTCGGATTCAACCAACGCATGATCCCCAAACCGTTTGCGTCATTTCTTCTTTAAAAACGCCGCACAAAACCCCGCATCGAATTCCCGGTAGTTGTTAGTAATTTCTTCGCCCTTGCGAATGGTGCGACGCGCAACGATGTGTCCATTGCGCCAATGGGTGTTGGCGTTGTCCGAGTGATTCATGTGATGGTCGTGGTCGCTCGTCAGCAGGATTTCGCCGTCGACTCGGTATCCGTAATTCCAGATGTAGTCTCGCGCGGGTTTCGGCAATTTTGCGAATTGCGTGGGCGAGTAAACCCTGTCGAAGCCGTCGACGAACCGCCAGACCTTTGTGCCTTTGCGAATAGCCTGGCCCGCAAAAACACCCAGTCCGTGAATAGCGCTTTTATCAAGGTAAGTTTTGACAAGAAGCATGGGTCACATAGCGGACGGCTGATCCGCGAGTCGCCAATTCGAACGCCTTTCAAGCGTAGGAAACCGGAACGCCGGCCAAAACTTACGCCGCCGGCTTACGCTCGGTCTTCAGCCGCTTGTCGAGGTAGGCGCTGATCGAAGTAAGCAGCGCTTCCACCTTTCCGTCAAAGAAATGGTTGGCACCTTGCACAACCTTTTGCTCGATCACGATGCCCTTTTGGGTCTTGAGCTTGTCGACCAGGGTGGTGACATCCTTGTGCGGCACCACGGCATCCTTGTCACCGTGAATGATCAGGCCCGAAGAGGGGCAGGGTGCGAGGAACGAGAAGTCGTATAGGTTCGCAGGCGGACAGATCGAGATGAAGCCTTCGATCTCTGGCCGGCGCATCAACAACTGCATGCCGATCCAGGCACCGAATGAGAAACCGGCGATCCAGCAACTCTTGGCCTCGGGATTGATGGTCTGCGCCCAATCGAGTGCTGCCGCCGCGTCCGACAATTCGCCTTGGCCATGGTCGAAAGAACCCTGACTGCGTCCGACGCCACGAAAATTAAAGCGCAGCGCCGAAAAACCGCGATGCACGAAGGCATAGTAAAGTTGATAGATGATCGGGTGGTTCATCGTCCCCCCGAACTGCGGATGCGGGTGCAGGATTATGGCGATCGGCGCGTTTTTCTGCCGCGCGGGATGATATCGCCCCTCTATGCGTCCGGCGGGGCCGGTGAAGATAATTTCGGGCATTGCTATCGACCTCGAACCGGGCTTGCCGCTGTCGGTAGCGGCATCGGGATACGTTGTAGCCTGGGGGACCTGACCAAACCGAGCACTTAGTTTAGAATGATTCTAATTATATGATTTCCGCTGTCCCCGGCCTCAACACACGCTATAAGGGCCGGGCGATTTCGGGCTTCTAACACGATCCCCGGGGCAAAAATCAAGCTTTTTGCGGGGGCTAGAAGCAAAACGGTAATTAGGTATTGGCAAGGGCCGTGACTGGACGAGCTTATCTGGACTGGAACGCCACCGCGCCGCTAAGGGAGTGCGCGCGCGATGCCATGCGCGATGCTCTCGGACTTACAGGCAATGCGTCGTCCGTCCATGCTGAAGGCCGTCTTGCTCGACGGTTGGTGGAAGAGGCGCGCGCACGAGTTGCGGCTTTGGTGGGGGCTGAAGCCAAAAACGTCACTTTCACGAGCGGCGCTACCGAAGCGAACATGATGGCACTGACAGCGGCGATTGAGGTCGGCGGGCGCAAGGCTTTGCGTGATCGTCTATTCGTTTCGGCAATCGAACATCCTTCAGTGCGAAGCGGCGGGCGGTTTGCGGCCGAAGAAGTCAGCGAGCTGCGGGTCACAAGCGACGGCGTTGTCGATCTTGTCGCACTTGCGCATACCCTCAAAAAGTCTGAGCGGCCGCTGGTGTCGGTTATGCTTGCCAACAATGAAACCGGCGTGATCCAGCCCATCGCACAGATCGCGGACATCGTGCACGCAGCTTCGGGTGTGCTGCATGTGGATGCGGTGCAGGGGGCTGGCCGAATTGACTGCAACGTCACGGCGCTCGGTGCCGATCTCATCAGTATCTCTTCGCACAAACTCGGTGGTCCGCAGGGCGCCGGCGCACTGATCAGTCGTGGGGACATTTATATCGCCGAGCCTCTGATCAGGGGTGGCGGCCAAGAACGCGGACAACGGGCGGGAACTGAGAATGTTGCCGCCATCGTCGGCTTCGGCGCGGCCTGCGAGGCCGCAGAGGAGATTGAGACCGAACGTATGTCATCGCTGCGCGGCCGGTTGGAGGAGGGCATCACGGATGCCGTGCCGAGTGCGGTGATTTTCGGCAAGACTGCGCCACGCCTTCCGAATACCACGCTCTTTGCGGTTCCCGGCCTGAAAGCAGAAACTGCAATAATCGCTTTGGATCTCAATGGGGTAGCAGTTTCGTCCGGTTCGGCCTGCTCATCAGGCAAGGTTCAGGCTTCGAGCGTGCTCGCGGCTATGGGCGTCGACCCCACCTTCGCGCGTGGTGCGGTGCGCGTCAGCCTCGGTTGGAGCACCAGCGAGGCCGAAATCGATCAGTTCCTGAAAACTTGGAAAATGCTTGCAGGATCATTACTTAAACAGGGTCGTGGCATTGCCGCTTAAAGGCGTGCGACGCGCGATCCACATCGTCAACCATGGGAAACAGCGCAGCGAGATAGCGCGAACACCATAACCGACAAATCCAACCCGCGGTCCTTGCAACCGTGAGCGGAGGGAAGAATGCCGGCCGTACTAGAGACCGTCGAACAGGTCCGCTGTATCGACGTTGACCAATACAAATACGGATTCGTCACCGATATCGAATCAGAGAAGGCCCCGAAAGGCCTGTCGGAAGACACCGTTCGTTTCATTTCGGCCAAGAAGAGCGAGCCGGAGTGGATGCTGGCCTGGCGGCTGGAGGCCTACAAACGCTGGCTGACCATGCGCGAGCCGACCTGGGCGCGTGTCGACTATCCCAAGATCGATTACCAGAACGCCTATTACTATTCGGCGCCGAAGAAGAAGGCGCTGGCCTCGCTCGACGAGGTCGATCCGGAAATTCTCAAGACTTATGAGAAACTCGGCATTCCGCTGCGCGAACAGGAGATACTCGCCGGCGTCGTGCGCCCGGAGGGCGAGCGGCGCGTGGCGGTCGATGCTGTGTTCGATTCCGTTTCGGTCGCTACGACCTTCAAGGAAGAACTGAAGAAGGCCGGCGTGATTTTCATGCCGATGTCGGAGGCAATTCGCGAGCATCCCGACCTGGTTAAGAAATATCTTGGCTCGGTGGTGCCTACTTCGGACAATTTCTTCGCGACTCTGAATTCGGCGGTGTTCTCCGACGGCTCGTTCGTCTACGTGCCCGAAGGCGTGCGCTGCCCGATGGAACTATCTACCTATTTCCGCATCAACGAGGCGAACACCGGCCAGTTCGAACGTACGCTGATCATCGCCGACAAGGGCGCCTACGTCAGTTATCTCGAAGGGTGCACCGCGCCGATGCGCGACGAGAACCAGCTGCACGCCGCCGTGGTCGAACTGGTCGCGCTCGATGACGCCGAGATCAAATATTCGACCGTACAGAACTGGTATCCGGGAGACGCCGACGGCAAGGGCGGCATCTTCAACTTCGTCACCAAGCGCGGCGATTGCCGCGGTGTGCGCTCGAAGATTTCCTGGACGCAGGTCGAGACCGGCTCCGCCATCACCTGGAAATATCCGAGCTGCATCCTGCGCGGCGACAATTCGCGTGGCGAGTTCTATTCGATTGCGATCTCCAACGGCCACCAGCAGGTCGACAGTGGCACCAAGATGCTGCATCTCGGCAAGAATACGACGAGCCGCATCATCTCCAAGGGCATTGCAGCGGGCAAATCCAACAACACCTATCGCGGCCTCGTCTCGGCCCACCGCAAGGCCAAGGGCGCGCGCAACTTTACCAACTGCGACTCGCTGCTCATCGGCCACGAATGCGGTGCGCATACCGTGCCTTACATCGAGGCGAAGAACTCCTCGGCGACGTTCGAGCACGAAGCGACGACCTCAAAGATCTCCGAGGACATGCTGTTCTACTGCCGGCAACGCGGCATGTCGGCGGAGGAGGCGACCGCGCTTGTGGTCAACGGCTTCGTCAAGGACGTGCTGCAGCAGCTGCCGATGGAATTTGCGGTCGAAGCGCAGAAGCTGATTTCGATCAGCCTGGAAGGTTCGGTGGGCTGATGGCTATGGCGCGTTACTGGTTCAAGCCAAGACGTTATGGTTACGGCGCGTCGCCGGTGTTTCATTCAATTCTGCCGCCGGCGGACCGATGGCGAATGGCGGTGGCGTTGGGGCGAGCGCTCGGACACGACGAGAGCCTGAGAAACCGCAGGATGAAATCAAGTTTGTGAGGTAGAGACGTGGCATTTCTGGAAGTGAAAAATCTGCATGTCGAGGTCGAGGATAAGAAGATCCTCAACGGGCTGACATTGTCTGTCGAAAAAGGCCAGGTCGCGGCCATCATGGGTCCGAATGGCTCTGGCAAATCGACGCTCGCTTACGTCTTGGCGGGCAAGGACAACTACAAGGTCACTGAAGGCGATGTTCTGCTCGATGGCGAGAGTATTCTGGAGATGGCGCCGGATGAACGCGCCGCCAAGGGCGTATTTTTGGCATTCCAATATCCGGTTGAAGTGCCCGGCGTTGCGACCATGACCTTCCTGCGTACCGCACTCAACGCCCAGCGTAAGACTCGAGGCGAAGCGGAATTCTCGACGCCCGAATTCATGAAACTGGTTCGCGAGACCTCCAAGCATCTCGGCATCGACCAGGAGATGCTGCGGCGGGCAGTCAATGTCGGGTTTTCCGGCGGCGAAAAGAAGCGCAACGAGATTTTGCAGATGGCGGTTTTGCAGCCGCGACTTGCCGTGCTCGACGAAACGGATTCTGGTCTCGACATTGACGCGCTCAAGATCGTAGCCGAGGGCGTCAACCGCCTTCGTTCGCCCGAGCGTTCGATGATCGTCATCACACACTACCAGCGGCTGCTCAATTTTATCGTGCCCGACGTGGTCCATGTGATGGCCAAAGGCAAAGTGGTGAAGTCTGGTGGCAAGGAACTCGCGCTTCAGCTTGAGGCCAAGGGCTACGCTCAGTTTGCCGACGAGGCGGCCTGATGAACGCAGACGTACGTGCCATGAAAACGCCGGCCGAGCAGGCACTCAGCGCTGCTTTTGCTGCAGCGCGCGGGGCGCTACCGGGCAAAGGTGCCGTCGGCACGCTGCGCGAGGATGCGTTCCGCCGCTTCGACGCCAGTGGGCTGCCACACCGTCGCATCGAGGAATGGAAATACACAGATCTGCGCGCGCTTATGCGCGAGGCTAAACCGCTGGCGGAGCCTGCCAAGACAAAAGGTGTTGTGCAGGGGCTCTCCGGTGTCGAGGCTAGCCGCGTCGCTATCGTCAATGGACGTTACGAGCCGGACTGGAGCGATTTCAATGCCGGCGATCCGGGCATCACGTTGACTGAGCTTTTTGCCTTTGCCGCCGAGCAGACGAGTTACCGTCTCGGCGATGTCCCGGGCAAAGACGATACCGCGTTTTGGCTCAATACCGCCTTCATGACCGGCGGCGTCGTGGTGCGCGTCAAGAAGGGCGTCTGTGTCGAAAAACCGGTGCAACTCGCCCATATATTTGCGAGCGCCGCCGCCGCCGCAATGTACCCGCGATGCGTGGTGATTGTAGAAGCTGGCGCCCGCCTGACGTTGATCGAAAGTTTTGATGGTCCTGACGGCATCGACTATCAGGTTAATTCGGCAATCGAACTCGTTATCGGCGAAGGTGCGCTCGTCGATCATATCAAAATCGGCCGAGACGGCGACGCCGCGCTGCGGGTTTCGACTCTCGGTGTGACAGTCGACGCAAAGGCCAATTACCGCGATTTTGCATTTACTACGGGTGGCGCCGTGGTGCGTAACCAGACCTTCGTGCGCTTTGGCCGCGAGGGGACTGAGGCAACGATCAGTGGTGCGACACTGATCAAAAATCGTCAACATGTCGACAATACTCTGGTCATCGAGCACGCGGCGGGCGGGTGTACCAGCCGTGAACGATTCAGGTCTGTTCTCGATGATGAAAGTCACGGCATTTTCCAAGGCAAGATCGTGGTTGAGCCGCACGCTCAAAAAACGGACGCCAAAATGGCGAGCCACGCCCTGCTGTTGTCGGACGAGGCCGAATCCGACAACAAACCAGAACTGGAAATCTTCGCCGACGACGTGCAGTGCGGCCATGGTGCCACTGCGGGCGCACTCGACAACACGCTCAAATTTTACCTGATGTCACGCGGTATCCCCGAGGATCAAGCGGAAGCGTTACTAATCCAGGCTTTTGTGGGTGAGGCGATCGAAGACGTTGCCCATGAAGGCGTTCGCGAAGCGCTCCTGCAGGCATCCGTCAAATGGCTGGACGCACGGGCATGACAATGCATGCTGCGGTGAGCAACGGCTCCTACGATGTCGCGCGTATCCGCGCCGATTTTCCCGCGCTTGCAATGCAGGTCTATGGCAAGCCGCTGGTCTATCTCGACAATGCCGCCTCGGCACAGAAACCAAAGCAGGTCCTTGACCGGCTGCAGAGGGCGTATACAGAGCAATACGCCAACGTGCATCGTGGATTGCACTATCTCGCCAATGAGGCAACCGAGGCTTACGAGGCGTCCAGGGAGACTGTGCGTGCCTTTCTAAATGCCGAGCGCAAGGAAGAAATTATTTTTACGCGCAATGCCACCGAAGCGATCAATTTGGTCGCCTATACTTTCGGACGGGAGCGTATCAAAGCAGGCGATGAGATCGTGCTCTCGATCATGGAGCATCATTCCAACATTGTGCCCTGGCATTTTCTGCGGGAGCGTCAAGGTGCAGTGATCAAGTGGGCACCGATCGATGACGATGGGAATTTCCTGCTCGACGAATTTGAGAAACTGCTTACGGCCCGGACCAAGATGGTGGCGATCACCCACATGTCGAATGCGCTCGGCACCGTCGTGCCAGTGAAAGATGTTGTGCGGCTTGCGCATGCGCGCGGCATTCCGGTGCTGGTCGACGGAGCGCAGGCAGCTGTTCACATGGATGTCGACGTGCGCGAAATCGGTTGTGATTTTTACGTCTTTACCGGCCACAAGGTGTACGGGCCTACCGGCATCGGCGCGCTGTACGGCAAGTATGATCATCTTGCTGCGATGCCGCCATTCAACGGCGGCGGTGAAATGATTCATGAAGTGTTTCAGGACCGCATCACCTATGGCGAGCCGCCTTACAAATTCGAGGCTGGCACACCGGCCATCGTGCAGGCCATTGGGCTCGCTGCGGCGATCGATTATGTCAATTCGGTTGGAAAGAGACGCATTCGTGCGCACGAGAGTGCTTTGGTAAAATACGCGCACGAGCGGCTAGGCCAGATTAATTCGCTGCGGATTATCGGTAGTGCGCCGGACAAAGGGCCAATCGTGTCGTTCGAGATGAAAGGCGCACATCCGCATGACGTCGCGACTATTATCGACCGTTCTGGCGTTGCGGTACGCGCCGGCACCCACTGTGTGATGCCGCTGTTGGCGCGCTATGGGCTGACCGCCACTTGCCGGGCCTCGTTCGGTATGTACAACACCAAAGACGAGGTGGACACGCTCGCCAGTTCGCTCGTCAAGGCGCGGGAATTTTTCGTATGACCGATGACACGCCCGAGAATACCGCAATAGCGGAAAAACCGCCCGAAAATGCTACGGTGGTCGGTTCGCCGGCACTGCCGCAGGATGAGCTTAACAAGCTCACCGACGACATCGTGGCCGCGCTGAAAACAGTCTATGACCCCGAAATCCCGGCCGACATCTACGAACTCGGCCTTATCTACAAGATCGACATCGGTGACGACCGTGGGGTCAAGATCGACATGTCGCTTACGTCGCCCAATTGCCCAGCCGCGCAGGATTTGCCTGTCATGGTCGAGAACGCAGTGTCGAGCGTACCGGGTGTGAAGGAAACCGAGGTGGCAGTCGTGTGGGATCCGCCCTGGGACCCGAGCCGGATGTCCGACGAAGCGCGACTCGTATTGAATATGTGGTGAGTTGCAGTGGGGACGGCGAGACGCCAGATAAAGGTTGAATAAGGATGGCCATGGCAACAGCACGACCTCGACCTCAGGTAATGCGGCTCACCGACGCCGCCGCGATGCGCATCAAAGATGTCATGGCGCGGGCCGAGAAGCCCGTGGCCGGCGTGCGTGTTGGCGTGAAGAACGGCGGGTGCGCCGGCATGGAATATACGATGGAATATGCCGAAGCGGTAAACGCGACCGATGAGGTGGTCGAGGACAAGGGCGTCAAGATTCTGATCGATCCCAAGGCCGTGCTGTTTCTGCTCGGCACCGAGATGGACTACAAAACCGACAAGTTGTCGGCGCAGTTCATTTTCAACAATCCGAATCAGACCAGCGCCTGCGGGTGCGGCGAGTCGGTACAGCTCACGCCGGCAAAAGGCGCAGAGTAGCGCCCGTCATGCGACCTCTGTAGCGGCGCGTTCAGCGGCCACTTCCGGGTCGCTCTCGCACATCACGCGGTTGCGGCCATGCCGCTTGGCGGCATAAAGGCACTCGTCGGCACGCTCGATCAGCGACTGGACGCTATCGCCCTTGCGCAGAGTGGCAACTCCGATTGAGATCGTTATCCGGCCGAGATGCTCACCGGTCGAACGCTTCATCAGTTCTTTCGCCATCACGGCACGGCGGATGTGGTCGGCGACTGTGACCGCCGCGCGCAAAACCGTGCTCGGAAGAACGATGGCAAACTCCTCACCGCCATATCGCGCCGCGGTGTCCTTACCCTTGACGTTATGCTTCACGGACATCGCCACCAGTCGCAAGACTTGGTCACCGGTGAGATGGCCAAAACTGTCGTTGAAGTTCTTGAAGTGGTCGATGTCGGTAAGCATCAGCGAGAGCGGCTCGTTCGTCGCGAGCGCATTCGCAATTGCCTTTTCCAGGGTGATGTCGGAACAGTTTCGATTGGCAAGTTGGGTAAGAGGGTCGGTGAGACTTTCGGTGCGGACTGCCTCAAGATTTACCTGCAGCTCATTGATTTCCTGCTTGGAAGCTGTGAGGCGTTGTTCCAGCTGCCGGTTGGATGCTTCCATAGTCTTGGTGGTTTGCACCAAACTTTCGACAATCGCACGCAGGCCTTCACGATCCTTTGACCGGTCGAGTTGCTCGGTCGCGCCGGCGAGACTTTCGGTATAACTGTTTGCAGAACCGACGGCGGCGTCGATCATTGCCATGACTTGATCGATCTCGCCTCTGACCTGACTACCGACTTGGTCGATCCGTTCTGTCAGGCGTGCAGGGGAGAGGTAGTTTTCGTAGATTTGCGTCAGATCGCCTTCGGAAATTGTGCCCTTGGCTTTGAGGATCGCATTGACCTGTTGATTCAGCGCGGGATGATAACCGGTCGCGTAGGCGTACCAGATTTCATAATTGCGCGGGATCGCGACCTGGCGCAGCGCCTTCATCTGTCCGAGCGCAATGTCCGCGAACGCCATCGTGCGTTCGTAATCTTCGGCACGCCCGGTCATTAGCAACACCCCCAGATGCAAGCCTGTGCTTGCGGAGGACACGTAAGGCGCCTCGCCGGGAACTTATGTGAGGGAGGTGAACGGCGGGTAAATTTGGAACCGGACCGCAATCAGTGGTTGCAGTTACGCGCGATCAGGCTTTGATTGAGACCGGCCGCAATAGGAAGGCTGGCAGGTGGCCGCCCTCGGTTTCCTCAGCAGGCGGGGGAAGTGGAGGCGCTTTGTGAGCGGGAGCATCTTTTTTCGATTGGTGTGCCGGCTTGTGGTCACGGTGCCGATGTCGCGGCTCAGCACGAGCAGACCGTTCGGTTTTTTGTAACGGCCGGCCCTCGCGCGCTTCGGCGGGTTCACCCATCCAGGGAATAGGCTGGCCGATCAATCGTTCAATGGCGCTGACGGCCTTGCCGTCAATCGGCGCGACGATGGTGATCGCTGTGCCGCTCAAGCCCGCGCGGCCAGTGCGACCAATGCGGTGGACGTAGTCGTCGGGGTGGTGCGGCACGTCGAAATTGAAGATGTGGCTTACCGCGGGAATATCGAGACCGCGCGCTGCTACGTCAGAGGCGACAAGTACTGTGACCTCGCCCTTGCGGAACGATTCAAGCGCGGCTGTGCGCGCCGGTTGGTCCATATCGCCATGCAGCGCAGCGGCGTTGAACTTGTGACGCAACAACGAGCGGTGCAATTGCGCGACCTCGCGCTTGCGGTTGCAGAACACAATGGCATTTTTGAATCCGTCGGCAGACCGTATCAGCTGGCGGAGTGTCTCACGCTTTTCATGCGGGTCGCGGCCTGTCGAAACCAGCAGCTGCTTGATTGTCGTGGCGGTGGTGGCAGGTTTGGAGACTTCGACACGCACCGGATTATGCAGGAAGGTGTCCGCGATGCGTTGGATCTCGGGAGGCATCGTCGCGGTGAAAAAAAGAGTTTGCCGCGTGAACGGCACCAACTTACCGATGCGTTCGATATCGGGGATAAAACCCATGTCCAGCATGCGGTCGGCTTCGTCGATAATCAGAAGTTCGCAACCAGATAAAAGTAGCCGTCCGCGCTCAAAGTGGTCGAGCAGGCGGCCCGGAGTGGCGATCAGCACATCGACGCCGCGTAGCAATTTGGCGTCCTGATCGTCGAACGATACACCGCCGATAATGAGCGCGACATTAAGCTTGTGGTTCTTGCCGTATTTCTCGAAATGCTCGGCGACCTGTGCGGCAAGTTCGCGCGTGGGCTCGAGAATAAGAGTGCGTGGCATGCGCGCGCGTGCGCGGCCTTTCTCCAACATCGTAAGCATTGGGAGCACGAAAGCAGCGGTCTTGCCCGTCCCGGTTTGCGCAATGCCGAGCACGTCGCGGCGCGCGAGCACGTGCGGAATAGCCTGGTCTTGGATGGGGGTGGGGGTCTTGTAGCCGGCCGTCCCGATGGCGGCGAGAACCTTGGCGGATAAGCCGAGATGAGAAAAAGGCATGTAACCTCAGCAGCCGCCCAGATCGCGCCGGACTAGACAAAACCGATTTCTTTGCGCGGGGGACGACCGAATCTGCAAGTCTGATCGGTTGCCGGGAACATAGGGTGCAAAGGGCTAAAGTCAATGCTACTGCGCCGCATAAGTCGTATTAATTCTTAATCTTTTCGCACTGGAACGCACGTATGGCAGCTGTTTTACCGCTCGTACTTGTACCGGGATTGCTATGCAGCGCCCGACTTTATGCCCCGCAAATAGCGGCGCTTTGGCCATTTGGTCCGGTTACAGTGGCCGACCACCGGCGCGATGATGACATGGCTGCGATTTCCGCTCGCATCCTCGCCGACGCGCCACCGCGGTTCGCGCTCGCCGGTCTATCGATGGGCGGTCACATCGCCTTCGCCATGCTACGGTTGGCACCAGAACGCGTCGCCAAGCTTGCGCTGCTCGATACCTCGGCGCGACCAGATACCGCAGAGCAATCCGTACAGCGCGAGAAGTTGATCGTCTTGGCAGACAGCGGCAAGTTAAACGACGTGGTAGAAATACTCGCGCCACGTTTCCTGCATCGTAGTCGGCAGAACGATGAGGCGCTCAAGCGCACTATGCAAAAAATGGCCGCTGATATTGGCCCAAAGGCTTTTGTACGCCAACAAAGGGCTATTATGTCGCGGGTGGATTCGCGCCCATTCCTCGCGGCCATTCATTGCCCAACGTTGGTCCTGGTCGGCGATGGCGATGAGCTCACGCCGCCCGAGCTGTCGAAGGAAATCTGTACCGGTATTCCAAGTGCACGCCTCACTGTCGTGCCGGACTGCGGACATCTGTCCACCCTCGAGAAACCCGACGCGGTAAATGCTGCGCTTGCCGAGTGGCTCTCCACCTGAGGCGGTCGATAACATGACGCGTGCCATTCTGAAGCAAAACAATTGTGCAATGCTTTCCGGGCTTCGTCCCTTTGCGTTCGCGAAGGCGGACGCCTAGAGGAGGCATCGGGT
>DAHUXA010000049.1 GCA_027307405.1 Hyphomicrobiales bacterium
CACACTGGTAGCAATAGGTCGAGACAGTTCGCTCGTCGTGTGGAGGCTTGCTCGGCATTTTAATTATCCTGATCTGGTGCCAGCCAGCTTGGCCGCTTTCGCTTTCAAGCGCTCGATCGTCTTGCCAACATTGACTGCGAAGCGCCCGTGGGTCCCGCTACAAATTTGTTCGACGTTGTCCTTTGCCGATACCTCGAAACTAACTTTTCGACCTTCCACTGCGATCACCGTGGCCGTGATTTCTACAGTCATGCCTAGCAAGGTCGGAGCTAGATGCTTTATCGCGATGTCGGTGCCAACCGAATCTTCGCCCGCATCGGCATGGTCGAGAATTAGTTGGCGGCAGGTCATCTCGATATCGCGCACTAGATAGGGGGTGGCGTAAACCCGCCCTTCTTCCCCCATGAAACCGATAGTGCGGTCGCGATCAACTTCAATACGGTTGACTCGCGATAACCTTGGACGAAGGCTTCCCTTCATCGTCGAGCTCCCTCAGAGTATAGTTGTAAAGTTACATTGAATTCCCGGCCCATGGACTTGACCAACGTCAATTCCCAAGCGTTTTTAGATACCTAAATAGGCTTCCCTGACGCGATGATCAGCCTGGATTTCCGCCGCGGCTCCGCTCAGCGTCACCTTTCCGGTTTCCATCACATAAGCGCGGTCCGCGATAGAAAGTGCAGCGCGCGCATTCTGCTCCACCAACAGGATGGTCAAGCTGTCATTTTTCAGCGCGCGGATCACCGAGAGCACATGATCAACCAAGTTGGGCGCCAAACCCATTGACGGCTCGTCCAGTAACAGCAGCTGGGGCTTTGCCATCAAGGCACGTCCGATCGCAAGCATTTGTTGCTGCCCGCCGGACAGCGCACCAGCCGGCATCTCCCAAATCGCTTCTAGCATCGGGAACAGCGCGCAGACCCGCGCAAGGTCCTGTTCCAGATCCCCATCGCGTCGCCGCCACGCACCAAGCTTGAGATTGTCCTTTACGGACAAAGGCTCGAACACCTGTCTACCTTCCGGCACTTGCGAGATGCCAGACGCCACCCGCGCATGCGCAGGCTGTTGCTCGATTGGCACGCTTTTGAACCGGATGCTCCCGTCTGTAATCGGCTGAACGCCAGAAATGGCGCGCATGAGTGTGGTTTTGCCGGCGCCATTAGCTCCGATCAACGTAACAATTTCGCCGACACCGACGTAGAGCGTCACGCCGTGCAGGACTTCGATGCGGCCATACGCACTTTTGACATTCTCAATGGAAAGCACGATTCGACTCCTGTGAACCGTGAATACCCAGATACGCCTGGACCACTGCCACATTGGACCGGACTTGCTCGGGAGTGCCTTCGGTGAGCGTTCGGCCACTGGCCAAAACATGTATGCGGCTGGAGATATTCATAACCAGACGCATATCGTGTTCGACCAATACGACCGTGATTCCGTCCTTTACGATGGAGCGGATCACGCCGTCGATTTCTTCCGTTTCCACAGGATTGCAGCCGGCCGCTGGTTCGTCGAGCAGCAGAAGCGTCGGCTCACTGGCCAGCGCTCGCGCAATTTCGAGGCGCTTGAGCGCGCCATAGGCAAGCGAACCTGCTGGGCGACTTGCTGAATCGGCGAGATCAACGCGGGCAAGCGCCGCACGTGCTGCTTCGACGGTCGCTTGATTCTGGCGCGCGACCGATGGCCAATGAAACAAATCGGCAAAAATCCCGGTCCGCTCATGACGATGGCGGCCAACCATCACATTTTCTAGCACTGACATTCGGGAGAATATCTGCAGGTTCTGAAAAGTCCGCGATAGCCCTCGCCGCGCAAGCTGGTCGGGCGCGAGACCGGTGACAGCTTCACCGGCGAGCCGAATGCTTCCGTCATCTGGCGTATAAATGCCCGACACCAGATTGAACAGCGTGGTTTTGCCGGAACCGTTCGGCCCAATGATCGAATACACTTGGCCGGATTCAATAGCGAGATTAACTCCGTCAATGGCTCGCACGCCGCCGAAAGCAATGGACAACTGATCGGTCTGCAAAATAATCATTTGCGCCGTCCGGCGAACGTGGCAGCGACGGACGGCACAATGCCCCGCCGCAAAAAGATCATGAAAACCATCAAGATGAATCCGAGCAGCGCCTGCTCATATTCGTGGAATATTGTGAGCGCTTGCGGCAACACGACCAGCACGGCAGCGCCTACCAGAGAACCGACGATTGACCCCATGCCGCCCAGCACAACCATGGCGACCAGTTCGATTGAACGCAGAAATCCCGCGATATCCGGCGTTACGTGGCCATTGAAAAGTGCCAGATAAGATCCAGCAACCGATGCGTACATGGCCGAAATTACGAAGATCGTGAGTTTTTTGCGCGCTACGTCGATGCCAAGCACGAGTGCGGCGATCTCACTATCATGAATCGCTTGCAGCGCGCGGCCCGTCGGGCTTTCCATCAAGTTAAGCGCGAGTACAAACCCGCCCACAAGCGTCGCGCCTGCGATCCAGTACCAGGAATCCGACCCCCGCACCTGCCAATTGAAAAGCGCCAGCCTGGGAACGCTCATGCCATCTGGACCGCCGGTCCAGCCGGCCTCGTTCGTCAGCACGATCGCGACGAGCAGTCCAAATCCCAGTGTCGCGACCGCAAGATAGTGCCCTTTGAGCCGGAGAATCGGCCGACCCACCAGGAATGCGACCGCGCCTGAAACCGTTGCACCGACAAAAACGCAAAGCCACGAAGGCAGACCAAAATAAACAGGGCCGATGACAACTGAATACGCGCCAATACCGAGAAACCCGGCGTGGCCTAGGCTTACCTGCCCAGCAAAGCCCATGAGCAAATTGAGACCCACGACGGCCAGCGCGAAAATGAAAACGAGCGCGCCGACGCGAAAGTAGTAAGCCGACGGAAAAAAGTACGGCAAGATAACTACGATTACCGCGACCACTATCGCCGGCAGTAACCGTGTTTCGAGCAGCGTGCGCAAACTTACACCCGCTCGATTTTGGCTCGACCGAACAAGCCTTGGGGAATGGAAACCAAGACGACAAGGATGATCAGGAAAGCCACTGCATCCTTATAATTCGAAGACAGATAGCCCGCAGCGAAGGCCTCAAACAATCCAATCAGAAGGCCGCCAACCACGGCTCCAAGAGCGCTGCCGATTCCACCAAGCATCGCGGCAGCAAATCCCTTTAACGCTAGTAATGTGCCCACATCGTAACTGGTCAGCGCGATTGGCGTAATAAGAACGCCGGCGATTGCTCCTATCGCCGCCGAAACCGCAAACGAGAAATCGACAATGCGCCGTGTGTCGACGCCGATGAGCCGCGCCGCCAGACGATTAGCCGCAGTCGCGATTACGGCCTTGCCGAGCAGGGTGCGATCGATGAACAGCCAGAGCAAAGTCACGATGACCATGGCGCTTGCCAACACGACCAGGCTTTGCGGCAAAATGGCCGCGCCACCGAATTTGATCGGATCGCCGCCGAACAGCGAAGGCAAACTGTGAAAACGCCGGTCAAAGATAATTTGGGCAACACCGCGCAGGAAGATCGAGGCTCCTATCGTGATCATGATCAACGCCACCGGACTCGCTCCACGTGCCGGCTCGATCGCAAAACGGTGTAGAGCCAACCCTATGGCGGTCGTCACGATGATGGCGATGAGTGCAGCCAACGGCAACGAAACGCCAGCAAGCGTCACGAAAACGGTCGTCATCCCGCCCAGCATGACAAATTCGCCCTGGGCGAAATTGATAATATCTGACGCCTTGTAGATTAGCGTGAAGCCAAGCGCGACAAGCGCGTAAATGGCCCCAACAGTCAAGCCGGAGAAGACGAATTGCAGCAACTCGGCCATCGCGTTGGAGGCCTCGCAGGGCTTGGGTTCAAGGGTCGCAAATTGGAGCGAGCAGGCTCTGGCGGGCCTGCTCGATCATCGTCTTAGGTGCCGGGTACCAGCGTCCAGTCGCCGCCCTTGATTTCCAGCATATGGAACGCCGACAGGTCGAGACCCATGTGATCAGTCGGCGACATGTTCACGATACCGCCGGTTCCGATATAACCCTTGGTCCGCTCGATCTCATCGCGGACTTTAGCCTTGTCGGCGCTCTTTGCACGCTGCATCGCCTGCACCAGGATCATCAGGCCGTCATAGGCGTGACCGCCGAAGGTCGAAACCGCTTGCCCGGTCTTCTGTTGGTAGGAGCGGGAATAATCTACGACCACCGGTTTCTGCGGATCGTTGGCCGGAAGCTTGTCGGCAATGAGTAGCGCCGCCGCCGGCAGCCTTACGCCTTCAGCCGCAGGGCCAGCGAGTTCGATGAACTGCTTTGAGGCGACCCCGTGGCTTTGGTAGAGCGGCAGCGTGATGCCGAGCTGACGATAGTTGCGCGTCACAATCGCTGGACCTTGGCCAAAGCCCGGATTCACCACGGCCAACACGCCCGCTTTGTTACGAATATTGGTGAGCTGGGGGGTCATGTCGCTGTCGCGCGGCCCATAGCTTTCCTCGGTCGCAATATTGATGCCCGCATTGGGCGCGACCGAAACGCACTGGTCGCGCATCGACTTACCGAACGCATCGGTACCGGAAATCAATGCGATAGTCGTTAGATTGCGGCTTTTGAGATCGGCAAAGATTTTCTCGCACGCCATCTTGTCGGTGTGTGGTGTCTTGAAAACCCACGGGCGGACCGGCTGGATGATCTGGATGGCGCCCGCCAATGAAATGAACGGGATCTTGGCGTCTTCGAATACCGGGATCATCGCGAGGGTTGAGCCGGTGGTGCTGCCGCCAACCATGGCGGCGATTTTGTCTTCTTCGACTAAGCGGGTGGCGAATGTGCGCGCATTGTCGGCGCTGCCCCCGTCATCGTAGACGATTAGTTGTAGCTTCTGGCCGTTCACGCCGCCTTTCGCGTTGATTTCTTCCACATAGATTTCCAGCGTTTTCTTTTCGGGATCGCCCAGAAACGACGCCGGCCCACTTACCGACAGGACAGAGCCGATTTTGATCTGTGCGGATGCCAAATGCACGGCAGCAAACAGGGCAATAAAACCGATTACAGTGGTCACGGTAAAGCGTTGCAGCGGCGGCATGAGCCCCTCCTGATCAAGGTCAATTTTGAAAAGCATACCAGCACGGCTAAAAATTGGACTTGACCGAATTCAAGGCAAAAGCAATGGGACCGAGGATATCCGGCGCTACGTTGTTGCCACCTGATTGGTGTGTAACACATCGAAATCGTTTCGGTGCGCTGCACTCGGCCATAAAATGTCTCGGGGTCCGCCTTCTTGACGTCCGTCAAGCGATATCGGCCATCCATCAGCTAGACAAGGGACGAGTTGGGAAATTTACAATGGATATGACACCATTCCTCGCGACCAGCACCTTTATCGATAGCGACTCACCGCAAGTCATCGCGTTCGCGAACCAAACGATTACCGGGGCAGTCGACACAGACGACGCGATCTTGCGTCTTTTTTACACCATTCGCGATACCATCATTTACGATCCCTACGTCAACTTCGCCGACCCGATGAACTATCGCGCGAGCGGGGTTCTTGCTACTTCGCGGGGCTTTTGTATCGGCAAGGCTGCACTATTGGCCGCGAGCGCACGCGCGATCGGCGTTCCAGCTCGCGTCGGCTATGCCGACGTGCGAAATCATCTCACCTCACCCCGATTATACGAAAAATTCAAAACCAATACGTTTTTATGGCATTCCTATACGGAGCTTCATTTGTCGGGACGTTGGGTCAAAGCGACGCCCGCTTTCGATCGTGTACTGTGCGACCGACTTGGTCTCAAACCACTTGAATTCGATGGTGCCACAGATTCGCTGCTCCAGCCATTCGATCAGGTCGGCCGGCAGCACATGGAATACCTGAGGGATCGCGGCACATTTGCGGATGTCCCCTTCGGACTCATCACGGCCGATTTTCTTGCAAACTATCCAAGCTTGATGAGCGGCGGCGGCCTCGCCGGTGATTTCCAGTCGGAAGCCGTCGCCCAACCTGAAGAAAAAACGGAATAACGGTCACGGCGCCAGTTTACGGCCGGTGACGCGTTCGAGATTCTTGTAGAAAATCTTGTCACTGGTTTCCTTGTCGAGCTTAAGCGACTGGAGAATGCGCAACGTCTCACGCGGAAACATCGTCCCGTTCTCGGGATCGAACGGACAGTCAGAAGCAAACACGATTTTATCGATCGGAAAGAACTCCAGCCCGCACTTGGTCGCCGGCACCGCTCCGAACACCGCGGTATCGGCATAGAAATCTTGCTTGAAGTAATCAAGCGGCCGCTTCTTCAAGCTCTTGCGGAGCGAAACATAATCCTCATCGGTCGTGCGCGAGCCGAGCACGTCCCATCCGGGCCCGATGCGGCCTTCCAGCATCGGCACAATACCACCGAAATGGTGCGTAATGATCTTGAGGCTTGGGTGGTTGTCCATGATCTTGGAGAACACCAGGCGCGCCATCGCGGTTGCCGTCTCATATGACCAGCCGAATGTCCACCAGATCTCGTACAATGATTTTTTTTCGTCGAAATAATCCGGCATGCCGGCACCGCGCGCCGGGTGAAGCCAGACCGGCTTGGCGAGCTCGTTCATTTTCTTCCAGAAAGGCAGGTATTGCGGCCGGTCGATCGGTTTGCCGGCGACATTGGTATAGATCTGCACGCCGAGTGCGCCCATTTGGTTAATCGCGCGCTCGGCTTCGGCCACGCCGGCATCGGCCGCATCAAGCGATATTTGCGCGATCCAGCCTGGGAAATGATCACGCTCTTTCGCGCACAATTCGGCGAACCCATCGTTGATTATACGAATGAATTCGTCGATTTGTTGGGGGCTTTTGGCAAAAGTTTCGATCGGCGGCTGCGGATAAGACAGGATTTGGGCATAGTCTTTGTGGCCGTCAACGATTTTCTTGCGGATGTCGAGGTCGTGTAGCGCGGGAATCGCACGCACACGCTTGCCCATATCTTTGTATTGCCCAGCAACTTCGAGCAACTTGTCGAAAAATTTCTTTGGGAAAAAGTGCGTATAAGCGTCAATCCGCATGGCGTCCTCCGCAGATAAGAATGCTTATTGCGCGCTGCGTTTTTTCGGGACGAATTCAGGAGCATCGGCCTGCGCCACCCTGCACAACAGCGCACGCAATTGGTAGGTCCCCATCGCCAGGTCATAGGGTGGCTGGTTGTTGGTTAGGAGATTGGCATTCGAGGTCCACACACCGTATTCGGGGCCTGGCTGCTCGGGGAACCACCAGCCGTGCTCCACGTGGATGACGCGCGGGTCGATGCCGTCTGTGACCTTGGCCTTTTGGCGCATCCGCCCGCGTAGCGTTTCGATCCACATCCATGTCCCGTTGGCGATGCCCAAACGTGCCGCACTTTCGGGGTGAATTTCCGCCACAGGATCGCGATGCGCCTTACGCAACTTTGCAAGCTGACGATGCTCCGAGTTGAAGAAAAACGAAATTCTCCCTCCTGTCGTAAGCACAAATGGAAACCGCTCGGCAATCTTTGGCGTCCGCAGAGGGCTTTCCGGAGGCTCCTCATAGTAGGGCAGCGGCGCATAGCCGAGCTGTTCGAACCGCGTGGCATAGAGCTCTATCTTGCCGGTCGGCGTTTTGAATCCGCCGTTCTCGTACTTTTTGTATTTGATCGGCAGCTTGACGAATCCCTTTTGCTTGAGTTCGTCGAAGGTGATCTTGAGGCCGCCGGCGGCAAGCTGCGCATCGAGCACGCTCTTGACCGGCTCGGTGCCCACGGGAAGCTTCATTCGTCGCGCCAGCGCAACGAAGATTTCTTCGTCCGATTTACACTCGCCGATCTGCACTGCCTTCTGCTGGGCAAGCACGACATTGGCGGCGACCGTCGGCAGTCCAGCCAATTGATCAAGTTCGGGCCATGCTGCCGCCGGCAGCACGATGTCGGCAAGCTCTGTCGTCGGCGTCATAAACAGGTCGGCGCAGACCATGAAATCGAGCTTCATGAGCGCATCATAGACCTCGGACGAATTGGCATAGGTCGTGAGCGTGTTGTTACCGAACACCAGGAAAGCCTTTACCGGATATGGCTCGCCGTCGCGCATCGCCCGTAGCAGCGTCGGGATATGAGCCGCTGGCAGATCGGCCCCCTCCCCGCCCAGCAGCTTGAAGCGCTTACCACCAAGCCGCTTGGCAGTCGCTTCAGGAGTGAGGTTTTCAATCAGGCTCGGGAAACGGCCGAGCCCGTGCATCCCGAATACCCAGCCACCAGGCACGTCGATATTGGCTGTGAGTGCCGGCAACATCGAGACGGCCCGCACTGTCTGGATGCATTTGGGCGTATGCTCGATGGCACAGCCCCACTCCAGCATGGCCGGCTTGGTGCGGGCGAACAAGCGCGCGGCGGCGCGGATTTTGTCAGCGGCGATCCATGTGATCGACTCGGCCCATTCCGGCGTGTATTTCTTCACATGGGCGGTGAGCTCAGCAAATCCGTGCGTCCACTGAGTGACGAACGGCTCGTCATAAAGATCCTCGTCAATGATAACGTTGACCATCGCAAGCGCGAGCGCGTCGTCGGCGCCCGGCCTGACCTGCAGCCAGAGATCCGCCTTTTCAGCGAGCGCGGTACGGCGGGGGTCGACGACGATGGTTTGCGGATGGTGCTCAAGTGCTTCGAGTACATTGAAGCGCGTTTCACCGTCCGGCCCTGACAGAACCGGATTGTGGCCCCAATAGAGAATGCAGGCCGGCGGCACGTCTCCGGTATAATCGCAGACCGGAAAATCGCCGAAGGTCAGAATCGAGGTGTTAACCCGCGGGTGAAAGCATTGCGCGAAGCCCGGCTCGCACCAATTCGGGCTGCCAAGTGCGTGGCCGAAGCGAGATACCCAACGGATATGATGGCGGCCAGTGCCGGTGCCAAGCGCGATTGCCTCCGGCCCATAGCGTTCCCGAATGGCGAGCAGACGCGTTGAAATCTCGTCGAGCGCTTGGTCCCACGAGATGCGTTCCCAATCACCGGATTGACGCTTTCCCTTGCGCCGAAGCGGATATTTGAGCCGATCCGGATGGTAGACGAGGTCTGTAGTCACCGTTCCGATCGGGCACAGCCGACCATGATTGAGTGGCGACTCGCGGTCCCCCTCGACCTTTACCAAAACGCCGTTTCTGACGTGCAGCAATACTCCGCATCCGCCGTGACAACTGCGGCAAACGCTCTTGAGGACGACGTCTGCCCCTTGCCCGCTACCCGGTAAGGACATCGACGGTTGTTGAACGTTCATCTGAGCGACTCGAAATGCGCCAGCATCGTTTGCCCCGTAGCACAATAACCTCGAGGCCTTTCGTTTCCACCCTTCAGAAACGTATCGCGGCATATCGCGCCGCGGGCCAAAGCTGACATGAATGCTGCGCGTTTGGCTTGATTTCAATCAAGGAAATAGCGTGTTCACTGGACTTAAGTGATCGAACCGGGCGGCCCGAGTGAGGATGTCAATGATTGTCCGCATTCCAATTTAGCAGCACGAAGGTCGACCGTTGTTATTGCCGGATGTGCGGACCAGTCCACCAACGTGAATTACATTTTTACTGACCACCACAAGCGTGTGAGGCACAAGAAAAGAAACGAGCGCAAACCGAATTTATCCAAATAGGAGGAAGACCAAAATGTTATCCAGATGCATGATTGGTGCGACTGTTTCGCTCGCGATCGGCGCAATGGCCAACGGCGCATTCGCGCAGGACACAGTGAAGATCGGCCTCATCGTTTCAATGACGGGCCAGCAGGCTTCAACTGGAAAACAAATCAAGGCGGCGGTCGATCTCTACATGAAGGAGCATGGCGACTCGGTCGCTGGCAAGAAAATCCAGGTCATCCTTCGCGATTCCGCGAGCATACCGGACAACACCAAACGGCTGGCGCAAGAATTGATTGTCAACGACAGGGTCAACATCATTGCCGGTTTTGAAATCACGCCTGCGGCGCTCGTGGTCGCGCCACTCGCCACCGAGGCAAAGGTTGTGGAACTCGTGATGGCGGCTGGCACGTCGATCATCACCGAGCGTTCGCCCTACATCGTGCGCACGAGTTTCACGTTGCCTCAATCATCTGTCATCATCGCCGACTGGGCGGCGAAGAATAGCATCAAGAAAGTCGTCACCATCGTCTCTGACTATGCGCCGGGTGCCGATGCAGAGAAGTCGTTCGTCGGGCAGTTTACCGGAACTGGTGGCCAAGTTGCCGAGCAGATCAAGGTGCCCCTCGCTAACCCAGACTTCGCGCCGTTCTTGCAGCGCGCGGCCGACGCCAAGCCCGACGCCATCTTCATCTTCGTGCCGTCCGGGCAAGGCGGCACCTTCATGAAACAATATGCGGAGCGCGGTCTCGACAAGGCTGGCATCAAGCTGATCGGCCCGGGCGATGTGACCGACGACGACCTGCTTCCCGGTATGGGGGACGCCGCAATCGGAACGGTCACCGCACACATGTATTCCGCCGACCATCCGAGTGCGAAGAACAAGGCCTATGTTGCAGCTTTCGAGAAGGCTAACAACTTTCGGCCGAATTTTATGTCGGTCGGCGGCTACGACGGCATGAACCTCATCTACGAAGCACTCAAGAAGACCGGCGGCAAAGCCGACGGCGATTCGTTGATCGCGGCAATGAAGGGGATGAGCTGGGAAAGCCCACGCGGGCCGATCTCGATTGATCCGGAAACCCGCGACATCATTCAGAACATATACATTCGCAAGGTCGAAAATAAGAACGGCCAACTCTACAACGTGGAGTTCCAGACCTTCGAAGCGGTGAAGGATTTCGGCAAGATCAAGAAATAGCATTTGGATGGCACGCGGCGGCTGAATGTCGCCGCGCGCACTCTTAGGAGACCAGCGTTCGCCGATCGTCGGGCCTTATTAGCAATCTTGCAGGCGGGCACGTCATGTTTACCCGAGGAGCCGAAATCGCGGCGCTAAAATGCTAACGATTCTTTTCGACGGGATCGCCTACGGCATGCTGCTGTTCGTGCTCGCATGCGGGCTCGCTGTAACGCTCGGATTGATGAATTTCATCAATCTCGCACACGGCTCCTTCGCCATGGCAGGCGGCTATGTCACCGTTGTCCTGGTCAACCGCCTCGGTGTTCCCTTCCTCTTATCGTTACCAATTGCCTTTCTGGCGAGTGCTGGCATCGGCTTTATCTTCGAGCGCACGCTCTATGTGCATGTCTACCGCAAGAGCCATCTCGATCAAGTGCTGTTCACGATCGGGCTCGTATTCATGTCGGTGGCGGCGGTCGACTATGTGATGGGCTCGGGCCAAGTGTTCGTGCAGGTTCCTAGCGCATGGCAAGGCAAATTCGACGCGTTCGGAGTAGGCATCGGCCGCTATCGATTGCTGATCATCGTCATTTGCGGGCTACTGACAGTCGCACTGCAATTCATCCTCGCGTACACGCGCTTCGGCAGCCGCCTCCGCGCCGCCGTCGACGACGGCCGCGTGGCACGTGGTTTGGGTATCAACGTCAATTGGATTTTTGCGCTCACATTCGCCTTCGGGTCGGGCCTGGCCGGCCTTGGCGGTGCGCTCGGCGCTGAAATACTGGGTCTTGATCCGAGCTTCCCGCTCAAATTCATGATTTACTTCCTAATTGTTGTGACCGTTGGGGGAACATCGAGTATAACCGGCCCGTTTCTCGCCTCGCTCCTGCTCGGGATCGGCGACGTTGCAGGCAAGTACTACGTGCCTACGCTCGGCTCCTTCGTCATCTACACCATCATGATTGTCGTACTGGTCTGGCGGCCGCAGGGATTGTTCTCGCGCGCCACTTCGCGATGAGGCGCCGGCGATGACACCACCTCCTATCGCTGTCCGCACCGCAACTGAGTGGCTGTCCGCTCGCGCCCGTTGGCATCCCCTCGAAATAGTATTCTGGTTTGCCGCGTTTGCCGCGATCTACCTCTTTCCGGCCCGTCATTTAATCCTTACGGAGATCGCTTGGCTCGGCTTGTTCGCTCTCTCGCTCGATTTGATCCTCGGTTATGCGGGCATCATTTCGCTCGGGCATGCGGCCTTTTTCGGTTTCGGTGCCTACACCGCCGCGCTTCTTGCCAAACACGAAATCATCGAGGAACCGGTGCTGGCATTGCTGATCTCCGGTTGTGCCGCGATGGCGCTTGGATTCGTCACTAGCTTCCTCGTGTTGCGCGGCTCCGACCTCACGCGCCTGATGGTAACGCTCGGGGTGGCGCTCGTCTTACGCGAATTGGCCAACAGATACGGTTGGCTTACTGGCGGTGCCGACGGGTTACAGGGCGTCAGCATCAAGCCGGTGCTCGGGGTGTTTCGTTTTGATATGTTTGGCCACACCGGCTACACCTATAGCCTGACCGTGCTGTTCATCCTCTTCCTAGTCGCTCGTCGTCTCGTTAATTCGCCGTTCGGACTTTCGCTGCTCTCGGTAAAAAGCAACCCGTTGCGCTCATCGGCGATCGGAATCTCGGTCGATGCTCGACTGGTTGCGATCTATACCGTTGCCGCAGGTTATGCTGGCATCGCCGGCGCGCTTCTGGCGCAAACGACGGCTTTCGCCTCGCTCGAAGTGTTCTCCTTCGATCGCTCGGCCGATCTCCTGCTAGTGCTGATCATCGGCGGCGCTGGCTATCTCTATGGCGGTTTGATCGGCGCTATCATCTTCAAGTTCATGCAAGACTATCTGTCGGCGCTGACACCGCAGTACTGGCCGTTCTGGATAGGTCTCGCTCTCGTGGTGATCGTGCTGGTCGGCCGCGACCGCATCACGTCGTGGACGACACCCATTCGTCTCATGGCCGCGCGATTGAACTGGCGAGCATTGGCGCGCCGGTCCGCCGAAAGGCTTTGACAATGGCCGTCGTGCTGGAAACGATTAGTTTGGTCAAACAGTTTAATGGCGTTATTGCATCCGATAACGTTTCATTGCAGATCGAAAAAGGAGCCCGACAGGCCCTGATCGGGCCGAACGGCGCCGGCAAGACTACATTGATTAACTTGCTTACTGGTGTGTCTCGGCCGACGAGCGGAAGCATCCTACTCGATGGCGAAGACATCACAGATCTATCGACGCACAAGCGGGTTCGGCTCGGCATTGTTCGTACTTTCCAAATCAATCAGCTGTTCAGTGACCTAACCCCGCTGGAGACCATCGGGCTGGCGGTGTCCGAGCGGCGGGGACAAGGCCTCGACTGGTGGCGAATCGTCGGCAGCCGACCGGACCTGGTGGCGGAAGTGGTCGAAATTCTGGAGCGTTTTCACCTCACTGATGTCATCGATAAGCGCACCGCGGTTCTGCCTTACGGCAAGCAACGTCTATTGGAAATTGCAGTCGCGATCGCCTGCCGGCCACGGGTGCTGTTGCTCGATGAGCCGGCGGCTGGCGTTCCTGAGGAAGAGCGGCACGAAATTTTGGCCGCGGTCGCAGCATTGCCTAGTGATGTCAGCGTTCTGCTGATCGAGCACGACATGGACATCGTCTTTTCGTTCGCTGACCGCATCTCGGTGCTCGTTAATGGCGCGCTATTCGTCGAGGGTACTCCCGAAGAAGTCGCCCATGACGCCCGCGTCAAGGCTGTCTACCTCGGTGAGGAGCTGGTCGATGCCTGATCTTCTGAACATCGAACGGCTGACTGCCGGCTATGGCGAGGCAATCGTTCTGAAAGATGTCAGCTTCAAAATCGCCAAAGGCCAAGCGCTAGCGCTCCTGGGCCGCAACGGTATGGGCAAGACTACGCTTGTTAATTCAGTTATTGGCGTTACTCGTCGCATCAGCGGCAGTATCAGTCTCGATGGTCACGATATAACAGGGATGCGCCCGGACCAACGCGCGCATGCTGGCATTGGCTGGGTGCCGCAGGAGCGCAATATTTTTCGCTCTTTGACCGTCGAAGAGAACATGACTGCGATCGAGCGGCCGGGACCATGGACGCTCGCAAAGGTTTATGCCTTGTTTCCGCGCCTCGCCGAGCGCCGTCACAATCTTGGCAACGAGCTATCCGGCGGCGAGCAACAGATGCTTGCCGTTGCTCGTGCCCTCGTACTCAATCCCCGCATCATGCTACTCGATGAACCACTTGAGGGACTCGCGCCAATTCTCATCGACGAACTACTGACGGTCTTGTGCAAGATCATTAGGGAGGAAGGACTTTCGGCTATTCTGGTGGAGCAGAACGCGCAAAAGATTTTAGGTGTGACGGATCTTGCCATCATCATCGAGCGCGGCAGCGTTGTCTATCAGGGTGATAGCGCCGCGCTCAGGGCTGACCACTCACTGTTGGAAACGTACATGGGTGTTAACCGACACAAGTAGAGACAGTCGTAGGATGCAAAACGAAAATGAACCGAGGTTTGCCATGGTTGACGATCGTACGACTCAGCGCAAAAAGATACGCGACGAGCTCGCCAAATTAAGAAACGCAGCGATGGCTGAACTTGAGCGTCGCGGTTATGACGTTCACGGAAAAACGCCAGCCCAAATCAGGCAGATTCTTAAGCGCGGACCTTCAAAAAAAGCGCATCGGCGTAAAGCCTCTGTCCAACCGATATCCGCTGACGGGACCAGACATACGACTTGACATAGCGCAAAGCTGAGCGCCGATTTGACATTAATCTTTCAAACGCGGCGCCTCTTTGGAGAATATGGCTGAACCCGCGGTTGAGTGTGGTTGATGTCGAGACTTATTGAGATTCTGCTCGAAGAGCATCGAAATATCGAAAAACTGCTTCGCGTGTTGGAGCAGGAATTGGACGTTTTTGACCGCACCGAGTCGCCGGATTACGAAATTTTGCAGGCTGTAGTCGAATATCTTCAGGATTATCCCGAAAGCTACCATCATCCGAAAGAAGACATCGTTTTTGAAAAGTTGAAGCTGCGGGATCCAAGCGCGGTCGCGCGCATTGGTGATGTGGAAGCCGAGCATCAGCTGGAAACGAAGCGATTGCGTCGGTTTGCTCAAGCTATCAATGACATCTTGGCCGGCCGGGAGTACCCGCGGCAAAGTTTCCATAATGTAGTGCGCGACTTTATTGATCATCAGCGCCAACACATGCACAAGGAAGAGCAGCTCCTCTATCCAGCCGCCATTAAGGGCTTGCGTGCTGAAGATTGGGCAGAAATCGATGCGCGACTGAACAACAAAAAAGATCCGTTATTTGACGGCATCGCCGAAAAGAAATTTGCCGTCCTTCGTCAGGAAGTATTGCGTTGGGAACGCGAAACTCAGGCATCGCGCTAACGTCGATCGCGCTCCGAAATAACGGGTAACATCATTCCGCCCGCATATTCATGCCCGGCGCGCCGCCTGACGCGATTAGTTGTAAGAGGTAAGCCGCATCATCTGAAGCGGAGGGAGAGCTTATGAAGGCAATGGTCATGCCTGTGCTTGGAGCTGCCAATCTTGAACTTCGCGACGTGCCAGAACCGGCACCCGGTCCTGATGAAGTGCTTGTGCGGTTGCGTGCGGCAGCACTTAATTTCCGTGACTTGCTCGTTCTCGAAGGCAAATATGGGTCGCTGCAGAAACACGAGAACCTCATCTTGCTTTCCGACGGTGCTGGCGAAGTCGCGGTTGTCGGCTCGGACGTGACCGAATGGAAGGTCGGCGATCGGGTGGTCGGCTGTTTCTTCCCGGATTGGAAGGAAGGTCCTCCTAATCAAGGCAATACACGACGCACGCTGGGCGGGTCGGTTAACGGCGTAGCAACCAACTACCGTGTGTTCGGGCGAAATGAAATTCTACCAGTGCCGCCGGCCTTGAGCTTTATCGAAGCCGCGACGCTCCCTTGCGCCGCATTAACCGCGTGGAACAGCATTCACACAGCTTGCCAGATCGGAGCCGAGGACATCGTGCTCACTCAGGGTACCGGCGGCGTGTCGCTGTTCGCAGTGCAATTCGCTGTGGCTGCAGGAGCTACGGTGCTCGGCACCTCTTCGACCGAAGAGAAGCTGACGCGTCTGCGCTCTTTCGGCGCGGCTCATCTCATTAATTATCGTTCCGACGCCGAGTGGGGCAAGACCGCGCGCAAGCTCACCAACGGCCGTGGCGTCGACCTTGTAGTCGAGGTGGGCGGCGCTGGCACAATCAAACAGTCAATCCGCGCCTTGCGTATGGGCGGGACCATCGCGCTCGTTGGCATGGTTACGGGAGTAGCGCAAGAGTTGAACCTACCGCTCATCGCCATGAACAGCCTCCGCATGATCGGAGTAGCCGTTGGCAGCCGCGCGCAGTTTGCCGAGATGTTGAGTGCCATCGAGCGCCACAAGATCGAGCCAGTCGTCGACCGTGTATTTCCTCTGACGGAGCTCGGCAAGGCGCTGGCTTGGCTAAAGAATGGTAAGCATGTGGGCAAGGTTTGCGTGGAAATCGACTAGCGCATGCACGACTGTTGCGGCACGGTCCGAAAATTCTCAACACGGCCACAGATGTATCTGTTGCCGCACGTCGCACCCCTTTCGACAGCGGCTTTCACGGCAGGGCGCCATGGGCACCAAGCACGCCGGCCGCGATCGCAACGCCTGAGATCGTGAGTGCCACCACGTGCAGCCTGATCGCTAGTGCGAACGCGCGCTCCTTGTCGCGCAAGGCGTATTCACGAAACACGCGATGGACGACAAGTGGCTCAAGCACGAACACCATCAGCGCGAACGCCGCCCAAACCACAACCATCAACCCAAGCCACCAGAACGTCGAATCAAGCAGTCGCGCCCAGGCCTGTATTTTGTCCAACATGTAGAAGCCGGACAGCCCCGCGAGCAAAATCGAGAAGCGCGCCTGCGTGGCGAAACGGCCTTCGAACGCTTCAAAGGCAGTGAGCGCCGCGTGCGCATCGGGCAAGGCACGAGCGCGCGGCAGCACGATGGTAGTCACCATCGCCACGCCGCCGATCCAGTGCACTAGCGCGAGCACGTGCAGGGCGCGGGCAAACGCAAAATCGTCGATCATCATGGCGGCGGAGCCGAACAAGCGTGCCGCCGCCTGTCAAGCGGCACGTCAAGCGACTTTCGCTTTGTGGGAAGCGTGAAGCTTCGCGGGAAAGTATTGTTTCGAAAGTTGAGCCTTAATTGGCGCGAACCTTAAAATTTTTACATGCTGTTTGATTTCGCTCAAAAACGTTGCCCACGACTGAAGTAGAAGCAACCCTGAGGATACCTAGGAGGTATCCATGCCAACACAAATTCCTGTTGAAACCGAGCCAGCGTGGATAGCGGCAACTATAGCAGCTTCAATGTATATGCTGTTAGCAGTAGCAACAATGACTGGTATCGCAGTTATCATTGTGTGCGCCTACAGTTCCTGAACTCGATACCGCACTAATTCAGAAAGCGGACATGCCGCAATCATAGGCTCGGCCGCGCCTCATTGATGACCCGTGCCATTGCGCCACTTCCGTTCCAGTGTTCGCCCTTTTCCTCTTCCAGGGCGAAACAACTCGGCTGGCGCTCGTCCGCCGCCGAGAGAGTGGTTTCACGTTGCGCTGGCTTATACCCACCAGCGTTTTCCATATAGAAGATTCCATGTTGAGCCATGAGGAACTCCGAGATGTTCGCAATTTTCTGATTACAAAAATATTTATTCGAACGACATAGCGCAATAACGTTAATCTTATCCTCGAACTTTTTTTCAACTACGGATGTTTCCGTAGTGTACGGACCATCACCTAATTCAAACGACAAGTCAGTGCGATGTCTGCTTTACCTTCGAAAGCGGGTATTGAGCGACGACGTCCGCCAAGAGTTGAAAAGAGCGAACCTGAAATTGATTTACATCAACAATTGCTTGAGCAAATTGTAATTCAATACACGGGCAGACATACGCCCCGAGGCGGCGCTGAGCTCTCGGAGTGCGTAAACTCCATCCGCCGCCGACGTATGCCCCAATTGTTGGAGGATACAATGGTAGGCATTCGTGTTTTCAACGTTCACTATGGCTGGGAAGATTGTGCCAGCATGGTCTTGGGCGCTCTCATTGTGCTGACATCATGGTTTGTCGGCGACGCGGGTAGCCAAACCGTGGCGGCTAACGCCGCAATAGTCGGCATCGTCGTGCTGGTCCTCGGTGCGTCCGAGGTCGTGGACTTGCGTCGCTGGGAGGAGAGCCTTGAAGCCGCGTGCGGGTTGTGGTTGATCGCGTCGCCATTCGTATTTGGCTACGCCGATGCTGGCACGCTCCGCTATTGGCACTTCGTCCTCGGCATCGCTGTCATACTACTAGCGGTGTTGGAACTACGGCAGGACTGGGAGCTCAGCGACGCTGAGCTTGCCCATCGCAGCGGGCGATAATTTCGACGATGCTAGCTTCGACATGCATCGAGCGTTGCTGCAGCCCTACTTGCATGGGCTGCAGCATTGAACACCGCGAACTGCCATGAAGCGATGGATCATCGGGTCGCTGGCCGCAACCGCACTATTGGTGTCATGGGAGGTAAAAGGGCTGGACCGAGAGGGCGCACAAGCGCATCAAATACGCGCACCGACTTCGAATGCGCCATCACAGAGACTGAGTGCAGGCGCGCTGTCCCGCCAATTCGGGAGCTATTCGCCAACCGCCGGGAAATCTCTCTGCGCGTGCGGCTGGGTGGTGGCGGACGCAGTCGAAGTCGAACCCGTCTCCACTGCCAAATTCCCTGCTAACAGGGAAAAGAACAGGGAATTTCGTCAAATCCGCCCACTTTGTGAGATTTCAAAAGCTAACATGCGAGCAATTTCAAAGGCTTTCAGCCAGATTCCCTACGCAACAGAACAGGGAATTATTTCGGCGGAACAGGGAATTCTGGCGCGCGAACAGGGAATTTTACCTGCCAAAACAGAAATCATTGCCGAATGAGGTTTTCGGTACACACAGGCCGATTAGTTCCGCGTGTCATCGATCAAAAGCCGATCCGAATCATCTTTGAGCTGCACGCCAGAAATCCCTCGCGCGCGTATCGCGCGCAGCGTGTGAAGGAGCCTGAACCCCGCGTCGGCATAGGCAAGTCCTTCCGGTCTTACGTTGGAGATACAGTTACGATCCGCGTCGGTGCGTGGCATTCCCGACTGCCACGTCAGATAGATGCCCATGCTGTCTTGCACTGCGCACGCGGATAACCCGTCCGCAATCACGAAAGCAACGTCGTAATGTTTTCCTCGATAAGGGCCGAAGATTGCTTCCGCATCTGTCGCCGGCGTTCGGCCCAAAGTTCGGCCCAAGTCCGGTTGCATTAGATAACTCTTGCGATCTGGCGCCGCGCTGGAAACGCTAACCACCGGCAAATCAAATTTCTTCAGACCGGCAACAAGCCGTGCTTCATCGAGCGTTTCGTAGACCGCGTCGCGAGCACGTGCATGGGCAAGTCGAAAGTCCAGAAGCGGCTTCGTCGCAAGTGCCGCGCCGCTGCGAGCAAGGCCGATTCGGGCCACCGTATGTTTCCTGAACTGCGTCCAGACGTCGTTGTCGCACGCAGGCACGGGTGCGTCTTCGTCCGTCATGAGGCGGGCAACATCGCGCGGAATTTAGCAGGCATTGTGCGCGGCCGGATGCGACCCGCGGTGTCGAGCAGCCCCTGGCGCTGAAGCCATGTCTCGAATTCTGGGGCCGGGCGCCGGCCATACAAGTCGCGCATGGCGAGTGCGTCGTGAAATGAAGTGCTCTGATAACCCAGCATGATGTCGTCGGCGCCAGGCACGCCCATTACGAAATTCACGCCGGCCGCAACCAGCAGGGCCAGTAGTCCATCCATATCGTCCTGATCCGCTTCGGCATGGTTGGTGTAGCAAACATCCACACCCATCGGCAGGCCCATCAGTTTACCGCAGAAATGATCCTCCAATCCGGCGCGAATGATCTGCTTGCCGTCGAACAGATACTCCGGCCCGATAAATCCTACCACCGAATTGACCAGCATCGGTGAGAACCGACGCGCGACTGCATAGGCCCGCGCTTCTAGTGTCTGTTGGTCGATCCCGTGATGGGCGTTGGCCGAGAGTGCGCTGCCTTGGCCAGTTTCGAAATACATGACATTGTTACCGACAGATCCCCGCCGAAGCGACAATGCCGCCTCGCGTGCCTCTTCGAGCATTGCCAACGTGATTCCGAAGCTGCGATTGGCGGCTTCGGTGCCAGCAATCGACTGAAACACAAGATCAATTGGCGAGCCGCGGCGGATCAAGTTGAGCGTCGTGGTGATGTGCGCCAACACGCAGGTTTGAGTTGGAATATCAAGCTTTGCTCTGATTTCATCCAGCATCGACAACAAACTGTGCGCCCGTTCGGGGCTGTCACTCGCAGGATTAATCCCGATGACGGCGTCGCCGGCGCCGAGCATCAGGCCATCGAGGATGCTGGCAGCAATTCCGCGCGGATCGTCGGTCGGATGATTGGGTTGCAAACGCACCGACAGCCGTCCAGGCAACCCGACGGTGTTTCGGAAACGTGTTATAATGTTACATTTAGCCGCAATCAGCAGAAGATCTTGAGCACGGCAAATCTTGCTTACCGCAGCCGCCATCTCCGGCGTAACGCCCGGCGCTACGTCCCCAAGTACATTTTGCGTTGCGTCGTCCGACAAAAGCCAGTCGCGAAAACCGCCGACTGTTAGATGCGATATTGCAGCAAATGCTTTCGCATTGTGCATATCCACGATCAGGCGGGTGATATCGTCGGATTCGTATGCAATGAGATGGTCTTCCAAGAAGGTGCGTAGCGGCAAATCTGCGAGCGCAAATTGCGCAGCTGACCGTTCTTCACCAGATTGTGCCGCAATACCTGCCAGGATATCGCCGCTGCGCGAAGGCGAAGCCTTCGCGAGTAGAGTCGCAAGATTCGAAAAATTGTAACGACGGTATCCCAGCGTCGCGCCGTACATATTGGATGGCCTTCAGATCCTGTTCTTCTGACTATATCGGAACCGCGGGCTTTAGGTGCCGCCTGCGCACCGATAGCCGATCGCGCTCTACAGAATGCACTATTCACTGAGCGCTCGTTCGATTTCTGTCGCACGCCAGTCCGCCTGTGTGCGCCGAATCGATTCATTATGGGCGCAGAACAGTGAGGCAACAGAGGGTTAGCGGACTTCAAGCACTAGCTTGCCCTGCAGATGGCGCGCTTCGCTGACCCGATGCGCCTCAGCAGTATGAGCGAGCTTGTACCGGACGATCGTGGGCGGCCGAACCGCGCCGGCATCGAGAAGCACCAGCATGCGCTCGAGATGAGCGCGATCGCGAATGACGTTAGGGCGTAAGGTCTGGACGTCATTGCGGCTCGGATGAAACCCCTCTGGCGCCGGCGCAATCCACACCAGTTTTCCGCCGGGCTTGAGCACCGCGTAGCAACCGGCCCGAACACTCCCGCCGACGGTGTCGAACACCACGTCGCAGATGGGACCAATAGCGGTGAAGTCCTCGGCATTGTAGTCGATCACTTGGTCAGCGCCGAGGCTGCGCACATAGGGGTGATTGCTCGCGCTGGCCGTCGTGATCACGGTCGCGCCGAGATGCTTGGCGAGTTGCACGCCGAATCCCGCGACGCCGCCGGCGCCGCCTTGGATCAGACTAGTCTGGCCGGCTTTGAGTTGCGCCGTATCTTCAATTGCGGTGAGCGCGGTGAGGCTGGTGAGCCCCAAGGCAGCGGCCTCGGCATGACTGAGGCGACCGGGCTTCCTAGCGATGATCGCGGCAATGATGGCGATCTTTTCCGCGTAGGCTCCTTCAATGCCTTGGTCGGTTACTCCGAACACAGCGTCCCCGACGGTGAAATCGGTGACGCCCGGTCCAATTACGCTGACGACGCCGGAGAAGTCCCGGCCAAGGATATGCGGGAACCGACTAAGGCTGTATCGCCCTCCTCCCAGCCGCACCTTGTAATCGGCTGCGTTGACGCTGGCTGCGTGAATGTCGACTACCACTTCGCCCGGGCCAGCCGTCGGGTCGGGCGCTTCGCCGTAGCGCAGCATCTCTGGCCCGCCGTGGCCTATCAGTAGCACCGCCTTCATAACCTTCCTCCGCACACACGCTGCTTAAGAGAGCAACCCGTGATAAGGTATTAAAGGATTGGGAGAGTTCCCATGCCCAACGAAATTAAGAATCCAAGCAATAAAGTAGAGCGTTCATACGAGGGCAAGTATTACGCATTTTGGCGTGGACACATCGTATATGAGCATCAAAAGACTCGGGTCAGGCGGTTTGAAACGGAACGCGACGCTTGGGAATATCTTGCCCTCTGCGACACCCTTGGCAAACTCGCCTAGGAGTGGTTGCGACCTACTACCGCTTTAATCTCTCTACTGGCCCGGACCCGGCCCCAAGGAAACGGACGTTACTGGTAACCTTTGAAACTGACGCGTCTGATGCGCGGGGAATGCCGGTGGGCGACTAGGTGACGGTAGGCGGAGGAAATCGCAATGACCGAAACCCTTGAACGGATAGTTTTGGCCTCGCGGCCTGTTGGGGAACCGACATTAAATAATTTTCGCTTGGAAAAGCATCCAATATCACAACCCGGATCGGGCCAGATGCTGCTGCGCACGCTGTGGCTTTCACTCGATCCGTATATGCGCGGCCGGATGAGCGATGCTCCGTCCTACGCCAAGCCGGTCGGCATCGGCGAGGTGATGGAGGGCGGCACCGTCAGCGAAGTGGCTACCTCGAATGTGCCTCGCTTCGCCAAGGGCGATATCGTCGTAGGCCGTACTGGTTGGCAGAGCCATGCGCTGTCCGATGGCTCTAGTTTGCAGAAGGTCGATCGCACGCGAGCACCAATTCAGACCGCACTCGGCGTCCTCGGGATGCCAGGTATGACCGCCTACATGGGACTGCTCGAGATCGGCAAGCCGGTCGCTGGCGAAACTGTCGTGGTTGCGGCGGCTTCAGGTGCGGTCGGCTCGGTTGTCGGCCAGATCGGCCGGATCAAGGGTGCCCGCGCCATCGGCATCGCGGGCGGACCAGATAAATGCCGTTACGTGACCGAGGAACTTGGCTTCGATGCCTGCATCGACCATCGGGCACCCGATTTCACCGCCCGTCTTGCGGCAGCGTGCCCGAAAGGTATCGACGTCTATTTCGAGAATGTCGGCGGCCCCGTGTTCGAGGCCGTGTTCCCACTGCTCAATCCATTCGCCCGCATTCCGGTGTGCGGGTTAATCTCTATGTACAACGCCACCTCGCTGTCACCCGGTCCCATCCTTCTACCGCACTTGATGCGAGCAACCTTGACCAAGCGGTTGACGTTTCGCGGTTTTATCGTCTCCGACTTTTTCGGGCGCTATGGAGATTTCATGCGTGATGTCTCCACTTGGGTCGGTGAGGGACGTATCAAGTATCGCGAAGACGTGGTCGAGGGGCTTGAGAATGCACCACGCGCTCTCATCGGGCTCCTGCGGGGCGATAACTTCGGCAAACTTTTGGTACGAGTTGCGCCTGCCCCTTCATAATTCCCGATGACTGAGATTAAGAGAGGAGAACCTTCGTCAAAGGATTATGTCGAGTTAGGTCATTAGCGGAGATGGCGACAAGGCCGTGCAATTCCGCTTTACCCCGAAAGCGGACATTGGTTGACGCCGGCTGAATGTTCGCTAAGTGCCAATAGCGGACATTGAGGCAGACGCGGGCTCACCCGCATTTCAGCGAATTCCTGCTC